>CAZVYZ010000026.1:0-24110 GCA_964630695.1 uncultured Ruminococcus sp. | reverse complement strand
AAGGCTTCCCCTTGGGGGGAAGCTGGCGCGTTAGCGACTGATGAGGGGGGATAAGCCAGCACCCACCAATCAAGCGCGATAGCCGCACTTTTCATATTCCACCTCCCGCCCGAAACGAAAAACTTCCCCCATGACCCCGCCACCATACAAAGCAAATCAAATTTTCGCTTCGTAAATGGCGGGGTCGTGGGGGAAGTTCTAGGGAGGAGAGGGAGGTTTGGAGGGAGGGGAACCCCGCTTTCAAGAGGGGTTCCCCTCCCTCCAAGGTCTTCCTCACCCCCTCCAAGGTCTTCCTTTTTCGCATAACTCTCTCACAGGACACTCCCCGCACTTCGGAGAGCGAGCCGTGCAGACCTCGCGACCGAAAAGAACGAGACGGTGGCAGAAGTCGGAGCGAATCTCCTGCGGCAGAAGCGCGTCCATGAGTTTCTCCACGCGTGCGGGGTCGCGGAGCGTCTCGGGGTACATTCCAAAGCGACCGCAAATGCGAATGCAGTGCGTGTCGGCAACCGTCCCGCCGGTCCCGTAAAGGTCACCGAGAATCAGATTCGCAACCTTTCTGCCGACCCCGGGGAGTTTCAAAAGGTCCTCCATCGTGTCGGGCATTTTCCCGCCGAAGTCGGTGACCAACATCCGAGATGCGTCGCGGATGTTCTGCGCCTTGACGTGGTAAAGCCCGCAGGAACGGATGCAGTCCTCAATCTCCGAAAGGTCACCCGCCGCCAAAGCCTCGGGCGTCGGGAACCGTCGGAACAGGTCTGTGCAGACCAGATTCACCCGTTCATCGGTGCATTGCGCCGAAAGCCGTCCCATAATCATCAGTTTCCACGGGTCGTTTCCCCAGTCGAGCGAGCAGACCGCATCCGGATAGCGCGCCTCCAGAATTTCCGCGATTTTTGCAACGGTTTGCCGTTTTTCTGCCTGTGTCATAGCGAGCCCCCCCTTTTTCCTGCTGACAGTATAACAGATTTTCGACAAAAAGTCAAGCCCCGTGCAAAAACGGCAAAGATTCTGTCGATTGGAAATTGACAAAACGACTTTTTCATAGTATAATATACAAAGACACCGTTCCGGCTCGACCGGAAGAAAGGAAACAGGAATAACGGAATGAAGCGATTCACTTTTCGCGGCGGGACCCACCTTGACGAACATAAGGACACCGCCGCGCTTTCCACCGAGCGCCTGCCCGAACCCGCAAGCGTCTCCATCCCGCTCTCCCAACATATCGGAGCGCCCGCCACGCCGGTGGTCAAAGTTGGGGACACCGTGAAGATTGGGCAGAAACTCGGCGAGGTTATCGGCGGACTGGGCTGTCCCGTCCATGCAAGCGTTTCGGGGACTGTCCGCGCCATCGTTACCCGCCGCAATGCAATGGGGACACCCGTGACGAACGTCGTGATTGAAAATGACGGTCTGCGCACCATGGATGACAGCATGAAACCCATTGCAAAGCCGCTCGCGGAGGCAACGCCCGAGGAGATTGTGGAGATTGTCCGCGAGGCGGGCATCAGCGGTCTGGGCGGCGCGACATTCCCGACCTATGCAAAAATTCAGAGCGCCATGGGAAAGGCGAACCTCGTGATTGTCAACTGCGCCGAGTGCGAGCCGTATCTCACGGCGAACCACCGCCTGCTTCTGGAGCGCGGGGAGATTGTCATCTCGGGCATGGAGATTGTCATGCGCGCACTGGGCGTCACCGAGGGGATTCTCGCGGTCGAGGATAATAAACCCGACGCCATCCGCCTGCTGGAGGACCGCCTGAAGCGGCGCGAGGGACTGGAAAGAGGGACGAACCTGCGGGTCGCTGTTCTGCGTACCAAGTACCCGCAGGGTGACGAGCGCCAGTTGGTGGCGGCGCTGCTCGGGCGGGAGATTCCCGCGGGGAAACTGCCTGCCGATGTGGGGTGTATGATTCTCAACGCCGAGACCGCCGCGGCAATTTCGCGCGCGTACTGGCGGGGACTGCCGCTGACGAGCCGGATTGTCACGGTGACGGGCGACTGCGTGCGAAACCCGAAGAACGTCCGCGCCCCGCTCGGCGCCTCGGCACAGGACCTCATCACCTTCTGCGGCGGACTGACCAAAACGCCGAAGAAAATGATTTCGGGCGGACCCATGATGGGCGTGGCGCTCTGGGACCCCGAAACGCCGGTTTCCAAGAGTATGTCGGGCCTGCTCCTCTTCTCGGAGGAAGCCGATAAACCCACCACGGTCCATTCGCCCTGCATCCATTGCGGCAGATGCGTTTCGCACTGCCCGATGCGGCTGATGCCGAACTATCTCGCGGCTTACGCGGCGGCAAGAGAATATGAGAAAGCCGAAAAACTGGACGTGATGAGTTGTGTGGAATGCGGGACCTGTACCTATAACTGCCCGGCGGGCGTGGAGATTGTCCAGCACATCCGCGTGGCAAAAGGCGCAATCCGCGCAAAGAATGCGGCAAAACGAGAGGGAGGCGGAACGAAATGAATGACGAAAAACGGGTCCTGTCGGATATGCCGGACCTTTTGACGTTGGCACCGTCTCCGCACGTCAGGCGGGGCGTGACCACGCGGCACCTGATGACAGACGTGCTGATTGCGTTGGCGCCTGCGGCGGTGTTCGGAATCGTCGCGTTCGGGTGGCGCGCGGCGGTGATTCTGCTGCTTGCGACTGCGGCAGCGGTCCTTGCGGAATACCTGACCGAAAAAATCCTGCACCGCCCGAATACCGTTGGGGACTGCTCGGCGGCGGTTACGGGACTGCTCCTCGGCATGAACCTGCCCTCCACGGTGCCGTTCTATGTGCCGGTGGTTGGGTCGGTGTTTGCAATCGTGGTGGTCAAACAGATTTTCGGCGGCATCGGAAAGAACGTGATGAACCCCGCGCTGGCGGCAAGAGTGTTCCTCATGTTGGCATGGACGGCGAAGATGACGAAATTCGTCCCTGCGTTCGCGTGGATGGACGGAAGCGACGCGGTTGCCTCGGCAACGCCGATCGCCTCGCTGAAAACGGGGACCTTTGACGGCTCGGTCCTTGACCTTTTCCTCGGGAAATGCGGCGGGTGCATCGGCGAGGTTTCGGCGCTCTGCCTGCTGATCGGCGGTGTGTACCTGTTGGTGCGGCGGGTCATCGCGTGGCAGATTCCTGTGGCGTTCCTCGGTACCGTTGCGCTCCTGACGCTGATTTTCCATAAGGGGGACATGAGTGCAATCGGCTTCATGGCATCCTCGCTCTTCTCGGGCGGTCTGATGCTCGGCGCATTCTTTATGGCAACCGACTATGTGACCTCTCCCGTGACCCCGTGGGGACGCGTGGTCTATGGTGTTGGGTGCGGCGCTCTGGTGGTGTTTCTGCGCTTCTTCAGCGGCTACCCCGAGGGCGTGTCCTTTGCAATCCTGATTATGAACGCGCTCGTCTGGTACATCGAACTGCTGACAAAGCCGCGCGTGTACGGAAAGGCGAGAGGAAAGGGGGAGCGAAAGCATGGAAACGGGTAACTCCTCAAAAAAGACCGTGCTGTCGGTCCTGAACGTCGGCGCGCGGCTGTTGGTCATCTGCCTTGTGGTGGCGGCGGTGGTGTCGCTGGTGAACGAGGTGACCAAGACCCGCTACGCGGAATTGCAGGAACGGGAAAAAGCGAACGCGATGGCATCCATCTTCGGCGCGGAAACCCTTACCTATACCGAACTCGGAAACGGCGTGTACGCGCTGAAACAAGGGGACGAACCGCTCGGCTATTGCGTGGAGAGTACCACGGCGGGATTCGGCGGCGAGATGTCGCTGATGGTCGGGTTTGACCTCGACCGCGCAATCGTCGGCGTGCAGATTCTGTCGCACTCCGAGACCCCGGGGCTGGGCGCGAAAGTCAACGACGCGGGTTATCTTTCGCAGTACGGCGGCAAAACGGGGGACCTTGTGCTCGGAGAGGACATCGATGCCATCTCGGGCGCAACCGTCTCGTCAAAAGCGGTGCTTGCGGGCGTCAGGGCGGCGCAGGCAACGTTGGATTCCGCATTGGAAAGGAGTGACGCTGCGTGAAAAACAATTATCTGAAGCAACTGAAGTCGGGGATTCTTGACCAGAACCCGACACTGGTCCAACTGCTCGGTATGTGTCCGACGCTTGCGACCACCACATCGCTGAAGAACGCGTTCGGCATGGGCATGGCGGCAACGGCGGTGCTGATTTGTTCCAACGTGTTCATTTCGCTCCTGCGGAAGTTCATCCCCAAGCAGGTGCGCATTGCCGCCTACATCGTCATCGTTTCGGGTTTCGTCACGGCGGTGGAACTGCTCATGCGGACCTACATGGTTTCGCTCTATCGGTCGCTCGGGCTGTTCATTCCGTTGATTGTGGTCAACTGCATCATTCTGGCGCGCGCGGAGGCGTTCGCCTCCAAGAATCCGCCTCTGCCCTCGGCAATGGACGGTCTTTCGATGGGACTGGGCTTCACCTTTGCGCTCTGCATCCTCGGGACCGTGCGCGAACTGCTCGGCTCCGGCTCGCTTCTGGGACATCGGATTCTGCCCGGGGCGTATCCCGACATGGTCATCTTTATCCTGCCTGCGGGCGCATTCCTGACGCTCGGATTTACGATTGCCGCGGTGCAGAAGATTAAGAATACCGTGGAAGAAAAGAAACGCCGCGCAGCGGAGGACGGAAAGGAGGAAACGGCATGAGTTTTACCGATGTGCTTCTGATGATGTTTACCGCCGTTCTCGTGGAGAACTTCATTTTCTCGCGGTTCTACGGCTGTTGCCCGTTCCTCGGCGTTTCGGAGAAGCCCGACACCGCGCTCGGCATGGGGATGGCGGTCACGTTCGTCATGACCGTCTCGGGTGCCGCGACGTGGGCGGTCTACCGCTTTTTGTTGGTGCCGTTCGGGTTGGAGTACCTCAAAACCGTTGCGTTCATTCTGGTGATTGCGGCGCTCGTGCAGTTCATCGAGATGTTTCTGCGGCGGTTCATTCCCGCGCTGTACGGCGCGCTCGGCATCTATCTGCCGCTGATTACCACCAACTGCGCGGTGCTGTCCTCGGCGCTCCTGATTGTGCAGAATGAGTATAATTTTTTGCAGGCGGTGGTGTTCGGCTTCTCGGCGGCGCTCGGTTTCACGCTTGCCATCACGGTTTTTGCGGGTCTCCGCGCACGGATGGAACACGCCGACCCGCCCCGCGCGTTCAAAGGCTTCCCGCTGACGCTGATTGCGGCGGGTCTGCTCGCCATGGCATTCTCCTGCTTCTCGGGCATCAAACTGTAAAGGGGGGGAATGAAATGGAACTTTCAAACGTTCTGATTCCCGCCGCGATTTTTGCGGGACTGGGAATCGTTCTCGGAATTCTGCTTGCGGTTGCCTCGCGGGTGTTCGCGGTCAAGACCGACGAGCGGGTGGAAAAAATCGTCGAAGCCCTGCCGGGGGCAAACTGCGGCGGATGCGGATATTCGGGATGCGCGGCGCTTGCTGAGGCAATCGTAAAGGGTGACGCACCCGCAAACGCCTGCCGCGCGGGCGGTGCCGCCTGCGCCGAAAAGATTGGCGCGATTATGGGCGTATCGGTCACGGCTCAAACGCCGGTTCGGGCGCGGGTGCTATGCTCGGGCGAGTGCGGAAAGGCGAAAGAAAAGAGCCGCTATGAGGGCGTGCAGGACTGCATCGCCGCAGACCGGATGTACGGTAGTGACAAGTTGTGTGCGTTCGGTTGCATGGGGCTTGGGAGTTGCGTGAGCGTGTGCAGGTACGGCGCGCTTCACGTCTCGGACGGAATCGCGCGCGTGGACCCGTCGCTCTGCACGGGATGCGGCGCGTGCGCGTCGGTCTGCCCGAAGCATCTGATTGTACTGATTCCGGTCGGAGCGAAGTATGTGGTGGACTGCAACTCCCGCGAGACGGGCGCCGTGGTACGCAAGGCGTGCGACGCGGGCTGCATCGGGTGCAAAATCTGTGAGAAGAACTGCCCTGCGGGTGCGGTGCGGGTGGTTGACAACCTTGCCGTGATAGACCCCGCACTCTGCACGGGATGCGGCGTCTGCGCTTCCAAATGCCCCCGCGGAGTGATTCGGGGGTAAGGCGGGAATTTGCAGTTGCAATTGCAAATACGGAATGGGAGCGGGCGGTCCTTGGGACCGCCCGCTCCCAAACGTTTTCGTCAGTGGCCGCAGCAGTTGCAGAGCAGAATGCCGGCGAGGATGATGAGCCAAATCCAGTTGTTGTCAAAAAGTTGACAAATGCAGTTGCCGTTCATATGATTACCCTACCTTTCGAGATTCGGGAGAGGCGGAAACGTCCCCGCGACGCATCTGCCGTCGCCGCCGTTTTGCCCTCCTGCTATCATGTTATGTCGAACCGCGCAAAGTGTGAGGGGATTCTGTCGGATTTTGCGGAAATGAATCTTTGCGGGTTCACTTATGCGAATAAAACAGCCTCTTTGACGGCTTTTGACAGGGAATTTGCAGGATTCCGGATTGCGAATTGCATGATAAAAGCGCGTTTTTGTCGGATGTCACTAAAAAAGCGGGAAAAAATTGTGTAAATTACGGGTAAGTATCCGATTGACAAAACCGCAAAAATGGGGTACAATATAAGAAAATCAGGAAAGGCGGACGCAGAAATGAAATTCCGGGGTTTCGGTTATACAGCGGAAAAGACAACACCGTGTGAAACGGCTTTTTCTGCTCGCGCCCGTCGTCATACTGTGTGCGGAATTCAGGACACTGCTGTCGCAGTGTCTGTTTTTGTTTTGCTGTGCCTGTATGTTGTAGCGGACCTGATTGCGGTTGTAAACGTGGGGCTTCTTGTATTGATTCAGATTATGATTGTACGAATTAGCAAGGAGCGAAAAGGTTTTACCGAACGGAAAAAGTGTTGGCTTGTGCCGTAGCCTAAGGGCGGCGGACAAATAGCAGCCTTTCCGAACGGGAGGGCTGTTTTTCCTTTTTGGTTCTTCGCCGTCAGGTACCGGCGGCATGAACATAAATACTTCCAAAAGAAAAGAGAGGAAACAGACATGAAAAAAGTTGGAAAGTTTTTGGCGGTAGCACTGGCGGCAGTCATGTGCGTGGCAGGCTTTGCATCCTGCAAGAAGAGTGGGGAAAAGACCTACAAAATCGGGATGTCGGGTCCTTTGACCGGAGGCGCATCGCTTTACGGCAAGGCAGTACAGAATGCCGCAAAGTTGGCAATTGAGGAAATTAACGCGGCGGGTGGTCTGAACGGTGTCAAATTTGAATTGGTGGCTTTGGACGATGAGCATGACCCTACCAAGGTCAGCACGAACTTTGCAACCATGATGGATAAAGGGGTCCATGTTTCACTCGGTTGTGTGACGACAAAGCCGGCACTGGAGTTCAAGGAGATGGCGAAAGAAGAGAATTTGTTCTTCCTGACGCCCTCCGCGTCGGGGGATGCGGTTCCGGACGGCAAGACCGGCTTCCAGATGTGCTTTGCGGACAGCAACCAGGGAAAAGTTGCCGCAGTGGACTATGTAAACAAGGAATTCAAGGGACAGACAATCGGCGTGCTGTATCGCAGTGACGACGCTTATTCCACGGGCATTTTCAATCAGTTCAAGGCAAATCTTGACTCAAGCATTACCCTGATTGAAACCTCCTTTACCGGAGATAAGCCGGCGAGCATGGAATCACAGATTTCAAAACTGACCGGCTGCAAGTTTATCTTCCTGCCAATCTACTATGACCCCGCAATCCTGTTCATGACGCAGGCGAAAGGGCATATTGCGGATGATGCCATCTATTATGGTTGCGACGGTCTGGACGGCATCGATTCGGCGGAAGGCTTTGACATCAACACCATTCCGCAGGAGGTTTCCATGCTCTCGCACTTCAATTCAAAAGCAACCGAGGGCAAGGCAAAGGAATTCATCGATAAATATACCGAAAAGTATGGCAAGGAAACGCTGAACCAGTTCGGTGCATCGGCTTACGACAGCGTTTACGCAATCTATGACGCGATGAAAGCGGCGGGTGACAAAATCAACGTTGACATGAGCGCATCGGAAATCTGTGACATTCTGAGCGCGGAGTTCACAGGCGATTTCACCTTCTCCGGCGTCACCGGTACGAATGTCAAGTGGAACAGTCAGGGCTTTGTTGAAAAGCAGGCGGTTCGTTACACCATTAAGGAAGCGGATAAGAAATAATCCGCGAGTCCTCTCCCTGCGGACCGGTCGCAGGGAGAGGAAAATGACTGACAGAGGAGAAAAGAATGAAATTTATCGGTATTCTGATTAGCGGTCTGAGCCTTGGCGGGATATACGCCATGATTGCACTCGGTTACACCATGGTATACGGGATTGCAAAAATGCTCAACTTCGCGCACGGAGACATCATCATGGTGGGCGGATACACCATCTTTGTGTTTATGAATCTGACGGGAAATCCGTGGGCGGCAATCATCGCGGCAGTTGTGTTCTGTGTCCTGCTCGGCTTTACAATTGAAAAGGTTGCATACAAGCCACTGCGGGGCGCGTCCCCTTTGGCGGTCTTGATTACGGCAATCGGAGTCAGTTATTTCCTGCAGAGTCTGGCGCAGATTATTTTCGGCACCGCTTCCAAAACGGTCAATATTGCGGCGCTCGGCGTTCTGCGTTGGGGAAATTTGACGGTGGAGGTTTCGTCTCTTGTAACGCTTGGATGTACGGTCGTTATTATGATTGGACTGAACCTGTTCATCAAGTTTACCAAGACGGGTCGCGCCATGCTGGCAACTTCGGAGGACCGCGGTGCCGCACAACTGATGGGCGTGAACGTCAACGGTATTATCTCGGTGACCTTCATCATCGGCTCGGCACTCGCGGCGCTTGCGGGGCTGTTCTATCTGCTCAAAGCACCGAGCATCAACAGCACGTTCGGCTCGCTCCCCGGCATCAAGGCATTTACCGCGGCGGTCATCGGCGGTATCGGGTCCATCCCGGGCGCCATGCTCGGCGGCATCCTGCTCGGCGTGGTGGAATGTGCCTGCAACAGTGTTACGGTGATTGCACCGTATACCGATGCCATTGAATTTGCCATTCTGATTGTGATTCTGCTGGTCCGTCCGACCGGCTTCCTTGGCAAGAAACGGAGGGAAAAGGTATGACGGAGCAGATTCAGAAGCGTGGACATAAAATCAAGTGGAAGTATTATGTCAACTATATGGTGATTGCGGTCCTGACGGTCGTCTGCGGAATCCTTTCCGCAAACGGTGTTTTGGGACGCGGAGCGCAGACACTTCTGGAGCAGATTGGCATCAGCATCATTCTTGCCGTATCGCTTTCACTGGTGGTTGGCTTTTTGGGGGAACTCAGCCTCGGGCACGCCGGCTTCATGTGCGTCGGTGCGTACCTTGGCGGAAAAGTTTCCGCATTGCTTGCTCCCGTAATGGGGGGGAACAACAGCATTCCGGCATTCCTGATTTCCGTTTTGGTCGGTGCGGCGGCAGCGGCGGTGTGCGGCTTGCTGATTGGGATTCCCGCACTCCGACTCAAAGGGGATTATCTTGCCATTGTGACGCTTGCATTCGGTGAGATTGTCCGGTCGATATTCCTGAATACAAGCGACAAAAGTTTCGGTGGTGCGCTCGGTATGGCAACGCCGCGATTTGACCGAAAGTATTTGTTTATCATTGGATTTGTATTGGTCCTTTTGACCCTTGCCGTTATTCAGAATCTTATCAGAAGCCGTCACGGGCGCGCGATTACGGCAATCCGTGACAGCGAGATTGCGGCGCGCGCAACCGGCATCAATGTAACCAAGTATAAATTGCTTGCTTTTATAGTGTCGGCAACGTTCGCGGGCATCGCGGGGGTGCTTTACAGTTACTGCAACTTCCGCGTGGACAGTGCGAATTTTGATTACAACTATTCCATCGAGATTCTGGTCATGGTGGTGCTTGGCGGCATGGGGAGCATCAACGGCTCTATCATTGCGGCAACGTTGATTACGTTCCTGAACCTGCGGTTGCAAACCGTTCTGACGGGCAACCTTTCGGTGTTGAAGAACATCGTCTACGCGCTCGTGCTGATTCTGATTGTCATCTACAACAACGCGCCCGCGCTCAAGGGCTTCCGCGAGAAGTACAACCTGCGGCGGCTGGTCGATAAGAAATTTCGTCACCGCAAGGACCCCGCGTTCGTGCGCGAGGACGAAGCAAGTTGGGAGCGGATTCCGACGAAGATTGAAATGGATGAACTTTTGTCGGTTGACCTGCGCACGGGAGAACATCCCGAGGGTAAGGTTCCCGAAAAGCCCGACAAGCCAACGGACGGAAAGGAGTCCCGATAATGGCAGAGTATATTTTGGAAACGCGCGGACTGGGAATCTCCTTTGGCGGTCTGAGGGCGGCGCAGGACGTGAATCTGCGCGTGAAGAAGCAGGAAATTTACGGCTTGATTGGTCCCAACGGCGCGGGCAAGACGACGGTGTTCAATATGCTGACGGGGGTCTACAAGCCGACCACGGGAGAGATTCTTCTGGACGGGACCCGCATTGACGGGATGGGGCAGGAGAAGATTAACCACCTCGGCATTGCGCGGACCTTTCAGAACATCCGTCTGTTCAACAACATGACGGTGGTGCGGAACGTGATGGTGGGACTGCACAACAGCGGGAAATACAACACGACTTTTGCCGAGACGGTCCTGCGGCTCCCGCGGCATTTCCGCGTGGAGAAGGAGATGCGCGAGGAGGCGAAGTCGCTGTTGCGCATTTTCGGACTGGAGGACGTGCGCAACGAGTTGGCGGCGAATCTGCCTTACGGCAAGCAGCGGAAACTGGAGATTGCGCGCGCGCTTGCAACGGGACCGAAGTTGTTGCTGCTTGACGAGCCTGCGGCGGGGATGAATCCGCACGAGACGGAAGAGTTGACCGAGACGATTCGGCAGGTGCGGGACCGCTTCGGGATGACGATTCTGCTGATTGAACACGACATGAGTCTGGTGTCGGGCATTTGCGACGAGTTGACGGTGCTGAATTTCGGCACGACGCTGGCGCAGGGACCGACTGCCGAGGTGCTGAAGAACCCCGAAGTCGTCAAGGCTTATCTGGGTGACTGAGAAAGGAGACGCGACATGGCAATGTTGGAAGTGCGGGATTTGGAAGTCAGTTACGGGCTGATTCGTGCAATCCGCGGGGTTTCCTTTGAGGTCAACGAGGGCGAGATTGTGGCGCTGATTGGTGCGAACGGCGCGGGCAAGACGACGATTATGCACGCAGTGGCGGGCTTGATTCCGAAGCGCGCGGGGCAGGTTTTGTTCCTTGGAAATGACATCACGAACACGCCGGCTTACAAATTAGTTCCGATGGGGATGGCGCAGGTCCCCGAGGGACGGCGGATTTTTCAGGAGTTGACGGTTGAAGAGAATCTGCGCTTGGGTGCGTACACGCGCAAAGACAAGAAAGAGATTGACGCGACGTTGGAGCGGTTATACGGTCGCTTTGCGATTCTGCGCGAGCGGTCGGGGCAGGTTGCGGGGACGCTTTCGGGCGGCGAGCAGCAGATGCTTGCGATGTCGCGGGCGTTGATGTCACATCCGAAACTTCTGCTTCTGGACGAGCCGAGCATGGGGTTATCCCCGCTTTACGTCAGCACGATTTTTGAGATGATTGAGCAGATTAACCGCGAGGGGACGACGGTGCTTCTTGTGGAACAGAATGCAAAAAAAGCGCTTTCGATTGCGAACCGTGCCTACGTTCTGGAGACGGGCGAGATCACGAAGTCCGGCTCGGGCATGGAACTCCTCCACGACGACGCTGTACGGAAGGCTTATCTGGGAGGGTGAGGGAGAAAGACCTTGGAGGCGCAGGACCCCCTCTTGAAAGAGGGGGTCCTACCCTCCAAACCTCCCTGACCTCCCGAGAACTTCCCCACAGGACCCCGCCACGACAAGAGCAAAAATTTGGTTTGCTTTTTGTGGAGGCGGGGTCCTGTGGGGAAGTGTTTGGAGAATTGGGAGGCACGAATTTTTTTGTGTGGTGCGGCTATCGCGCTTTTTGCGTGGGTGCGAATGTAGTTTGGGAGGAGAAGATGGGGATTAAGAGTTTGAGCATTCGGATTGACGAGGATTTATTGGACAAGATTCATGTGGTTGCGGACTACGAGGGGCGCAGTGCGAACAGTGAGATTAACATTCTGATTCGTGATGCGGTGGAGCAGTTTGAAGCGAAGCACGGCGAGATTGTGTTGCGCGGAAAGAAAAAAGGATAAAAACACCCGCACGGCAATTGCCGTGCGGGTGTTTTTATCCGGGCGAAAGTCCGGAGTGAGATTATGCTTTATCGGCGAGGTCGGTGCCGCCGAAGACCAGTTTTTTCGCCTGCGGGACGTAGAACAGCAGAGCCGCGGCGGCAATGGTCATCAGCGTTTCGGGGAGCATGAAAGAGCCGTTATACAGGAACGAGTAGAGTTTGGGGCGGTTGAAGAACGTCTCGCCGAACACGATGAATTCGTCGTATTTGACCCACAGCAGGATGCCGGAAAGGTAATGTACGAAGAAGCGCAGGACGCACGCAAGCACCATTCCGACGAGGCAACCGGCTGCACCGCCTTTGCGGAACAGTCCCGCAAGCCCCAGAACCGTGAATGCGAGCAGATAGTCCAAGAACATGGAAGCCACAAACATTGCGGGAGTCAGGCTCCAACCAATCATTTCCGGCAGCCCCTGAAAGAACTGGACCAGCGAATAGAGAAACGCGGTGGGAAGTCCCCATTTCAGCCCGTGACGTACCGAAACCAGCATAACGGGGAGCATGGAGAAGAGCGTGACCGAGCCGCCGAGCGGCAGTTTGTAGATGACCGCGAACGACAGCGCGATGGAGAGTGCCAGCATCATGGCGCACTCCGAAAGAGTCCGAACTTTTGATTGTCTCATGTTTTACCTCCGAGACGAATAAAAAATACCGCACACAAATTGCGTACGGTGTTCGGGATGCTCCCAATTCTCTTTCTGACGGATCGGTTTGCATCCGAAAAATCTCCCTACGCCGGTATTACCCGTATCAGGTGAAAGGGTTCGGCTCCCGCCGTCTCAGCCTCCGCTCTCGCGTCAGCACCCCCGATTTCTATGCGGTTCGTGTCCTATTATAGCACATCCCCCCGCATTTGTCAACCCCCTGCGACAAAATTTGTCGCTTTACTGAGGGGGGGGGAAGACCTCGGGGCAACGCCCCGAGGTCTTAACCCCCTCAGTACAGAGACACGTTTGCCCCGATGCGGCGGATGTCGGTGGCGGAGGCGAGGATTTTTTCGTTTACCGTGATGAAATCGAATAATTCGCGGCATTCCCGGAGGAAAAGTTCCTCCATCAGGGACGTGTTGAAATTTTGGAAGAACGTCTCGTTTTCAGCCAAATCGTAGGCTTCCGAGGTGGGGGCGTACTTCCGTACAATGTGGATTGCGTCGCCCGATTCCACGTAAACGACCGTTCCCGCCTCGGCATCTTCCAGTTTGCCAACCAACTCGGAGAGGTAAGCCACCGAATCGCCCGCACTTGCGTAGTCCACGACAACGCTTAAATAGTAGCCGTCCGTGTACTTGTCCTCGCCCGTGGGATACTCGTTTTCCTCTGCCATCCGCGCTTCAAACGTCTCGTCGTCAACGGTTTCCAACTCGGCGAGTAGACTTTTCGCCTTTTTCCTGACCCCCTCGATTTCCTCCGCTGTCAGTTTCTCGGTTTCGGCGACCGAGCCGTTCATCTTGTAACTGCGGATGCTGACCTCTGGGTCGATGTCGTACCAGATGCGGTCCGGACCGTCTGCGGGCGGCTCCGGGGTCCTGAAGCGTATCGCATCGCTGTTGGAATCGGTTACAGTTATTCCGTCCTTGTTTGTCCGCGTGAAACCCGCCTCATCATAAGCGATTTCCGAACGCGAGGAGCCTTTTTTGTACCAGATTACGTCCCCGTTGTCGTCGGTTTCGTAAACGTAGCGGTAGAGCGGCAGGACAATCTGGCGGAAGCGGACGTAATGCTCCGCAAGATACTTGTCTTTGGCAGTAACTCCCACCTTGGAGGCATCCTTGCCAAAGAAATGCTCCTGCAATGCGTCGACCTTTTCCTCCAACAGGTAGGCTTCGCGGAGCATGGCGTAGTTGACCCCGTAGTCCGAAAGCACCGCGTTGAGTTTCGTTTTGGAGCCGTAGAGGTTCAGCAGGTCCTCCAGTTTGCTGTCCACCTCGGCGATTGCCGCGTCGGAGAGGGTCAGTCCCTCACTTTGGAACAGCCATTCGGCGGCAACGTAGGTTTTGCAGTTGTCCAGAATCAGGCTGCTGTAGTAGTCACCGCAGGTCTGCATTTCTTCGCCGTCGCCGTAGTAGTCTTTGACGTTCCAGAACGCGTCGGAGGTCGGGGAGTAGCCGTTGTTGGTCACGCCGTTTCCGATGAGCGCCCCTTTGATGCGGGAGAGCATCAGTTCGTAGAGATTGACCGACAGGGTAGCGGTTTTTTCGTCCTTTTCAAGTGTCAGCAGCGTCTTCCCCTTTGCGGACGAACAGCCCGTGAGTGACAGGCAAAGGAGCAGGGCGGCAAGCGCCGCAGTGAGAATTCGTTTCATATCGGTTCCTTTCTTGCAGGGGCTACGGTTGGAGCGGTGACCTCTGCCGTTCGTGCGCCGCGGCGGGTCCCGTTCGGACCGGTTCCGCGGAAGCGGCGGACAAGCGACGCGAAAAATTTGGCGTCCTTATAGCCGACCATTGTCGCGACCTCCTCAACCGTGCGGTCCGAGGACGCGAGCAGGCGGCATCCCTGTGCCACGCGGTAATTTTGCAGGTAGGTCATAAAAGACATTCCGGTGCCGTTTTTGAAGATTCTGCTGACGTAGGAGACGCTGTAGTTGAGCCGTCCCGCGAGGTTCTGGAGACTGATTGGCTCCATATAGTGGTCGCGGACGTAGGCGGTGAGAAAGCCGCAGATATCATCGCCTGCGGCGGCGCTGGACGCATCGTCGAGGTGTCGCATGGTAAGCAGGAGGATTTCGAGAAGATAGCACCGCAACAGTTCGGTATACCCCGGTTCCTGCCCCTCGGATTCCGCTTGCATTTGGCGGAGCAGGGTACGGATTCTGCCGTCGTTGTCGTGGAAGACCATATGTGCGGGGTTCTGGGTCAGGGCGCGGATGTTATAGTGGAGGAGGTAGTGGTCCAGCACGATGCGGAGGCTGACGGTTCCTTTGAGCGCGGGGTCAAGCAATTCGGGCAGAAAGAGGCAATCGATGTTGCCGTACCCTCCGTTGCCGACTGCGTGGTAACTGTGTCGGCTTCCGTAGTCGACGATGAAGTAATCGCCCGCCGTGAGTGTTTGCTCCTGACCGTCCAGAGTGTGGAGGACTTGTCCCGCCGTGATATAGGTCAGTTCCAGAAACTCGTGTCCGTGTGTCGGGACTTCACGCATTCCCGTCAGTTCCGAAATCAGAATCTTCTTTTTCCGCAGTTCCGGCAGGCAGTCCCGCCACAAAAACCGCGCGTCGCTTTGCATGGTGCTTTACCTGCCTTTCTTAAGACCTCGGGACTCTGTCCCGAACCCTGCTTGAAAACTTCTTGAAAGAAGTTTTCAAGACTTTCAAGAACTTTAACTAAGGGGGATTTTACCCCTATGTTTAGGTGGTACTGATTTTCTGTAGCCGTATACGCTCTACGCATTCCGGCTGCTCCCGCGCAAAATCCCGTCCAGCGGGATTTTGACGGCGGCGGTTTCCCGCCTTGCCTCGCTCCCGCTACCGGATAGAAATGGTAGGATGTTAGTTGATGAATGGGAAGCGGTGGAATGCGGGGCGCTCCCTTCGGATTGCGCCCCTGCAGGGTGCGTACCCCATTAGAAATGAGAGTTGTAGGGAACGACCCATGTGTCGTTCCGTCTTGTTTGCAAGATACTGTGCAACGAATGGTTACATCCTACCTCTATATTATACTCCAAATCTTCCCGTATGTCAAGAGGGAGAAATCGCGGGGGAGAGAAGAACGCGGGGCTTCGCTCCGCGCCCCGCCCGAGACTCCTCGAAAAAGGTCTCAAAATTCAAAACTTCCCCCATAAAGACCTCCCGTGCAACGCAAGGAGGTCTTTATGGGGGAAGTTCTTGGGGTCTTGGGACTTCTTTCAAGAAGTCCCAAGTGGGGTGCGGGGCAAAGCCCCGCGACCTTTTCACCCCACCAATTAGTCCTTCAACGCAGCCTGAGCCGCCGCGAGACGGGCGATCGGCACACGGTAAGGAGAGCAGGAAACATAGTCCAGACCGATGGTGTGGCAGAATTCAACGGATGTCGGGTCGCCGCCGTGCTCACCGCAGATACCGCAGGAGAGGTCGGGACGGGTCTTGCGGCCCAGTTCAACCGCCATCTTCATCAACTTGCCAACGCCGACCTGGTCGAGTTTCGCGAACGGGTCGTTCTCGTAAATCTTCTTGTCGTAGTAAGCGCCGAGGAACTTGCCCGCGTCGTCACGGCTGAAGCCGAACGTCATCTGGGTCAGGTCGTTGGTGCCGAAGCAGAAGAACTCTGCCTCTTTTGCGATGTCGTCCGCAGTCAGAGCCGCTCTCGGAATTTCAATCATGGTACCGACTTCGTACTTCAGGTCGCTCTTTGCCGCCGCGATTTCCTCATCGGCAACCTTGACGACAACATCCTTGACGTATTTCAACTCTTTGACTTCGCCAACCAGCGGAATCATGATTTCGGGAACCACGTTCCAATCCGGATGTGCTTTCTTCACGTTGATTGCCGCACGGATGACCGCTCTGGTCTGCATAGCCGCAATCTCGGGGTAGGTGACCGCCAGACGGCATCCGCGGTGACCCATCATCGGGTTGAACTCATGGAGCGACGCGATGATGTTCTTGATGCGCTCAACGGTCTTGCCCTGCGTCTTGGCGAGCAGAGCGATTTCCTCTTCGGTGTTCGGAACGAACTCATGAAGCGGGGGGTCAAGGAAGCGGATAACGACCGGATAGCCCTCCAGTGCGTCATACAACTGCTCGAAGTCTTTCTGCTGCATCGGCAGAATCTTCGCCAGTGCGGTTTCTCTTTCCTCAACGGTGTCGGAGCAAATCATCTCGCGGAACGCGGCGATTCTGTCCGGCTCAAAGAACATATGCTCGGTACGGCACAGACCGATACCCTCGGCGCCCAGTTCGCGCGCTTTCTTTGCGTCGCGCGGCGTGTCGGCATTGGTGCGGACCTTGAGTTTGCGGAACTTGTCCGCCCAACCCATGATTCTGCCGAAATAGCCGGAGATGGTCGCGTCAACGGTCGGAATCGCTTCGCCGTAGATGTTACCCGTGGTACCGTCAATCGAAATGACGTCGCCCTCGTGGAACGTCTTGCCTGCGAGTGTGAACTTCTTGTTCTCCTCGTCCATTGCGATGTCACCGCAACCCGAGACGCAGCAGGTTCCCATGCCGCGCGCGACGACTGCCGCGTGGGAGGTCATACCGCCGCGAACGGTCAGGATACCCTGAGCAGCCTTCATACCGGTGATATCCTCGGGAGAGGTCTCCAGACGGACCAGAACGACTTTCTTGCCCGCTGCTTTCCACTTTTCCGCATCCTCTGCGGTAAATACGACCTGTCCGCAAGCGGCTCCGGGGGAGGCGCCCAGACCTCTGCCGAGCGGTTTCGCCGCTTTCAGCGCTTTTGCGTCGAACTGCGGGTGCAGCAGGGTGTCGAGGTTACGGGGGTCAATCATCAGAACGGCTTCCTGCTCGGTGCGCTTGCCCTCGTCCACGAGGTCGCAGGCAATGCGGAGCGCCGCCTGCGCGGTACGCTTGCCGTTACGGGTCTGAAGCATATAGAGTTTTCCGTGTTCAACGGTGAACTCCATATCCTGCATATCTCTGTAGTGGTCCTCAAGGATTTTGCAGACGTCTGTGAACTGCTTGAACGCCTCGGGGAACTTCTCTTCCATCTGTGCGATGGGCATCGGGGTACGGACGCCTGCAACGACGTCTTCGCCCTGCGCGTTGGTCAGGAATTCGCCCATGAGCTTCTTCTCGCCGGTTGCGGGGTCGCGCGTGAACGCAACGCCGGTGCCGCAGTCGTCACCCATGTTACCGAACGCCATCATCTGCACGTTGACCGCGGTACCCCAACTGTAGGGAATATCGTTGTCGCGGCGGTAGACATTTGCGCGGGGGTTGTCCCAGGAGCGGAACACTGCCTTGATTGCGCCGAGCAACTGCTCCTTCGGATCGGTCGGGAAGTCCGCGCCGATCTTGGACTTGTATTCCGCTTTGAACTGGTTTGCCAGTTCCTTGAGGTCGTTCGCGTCCAGTTCGACGTCGAAGTGAACGCCCTTCTCTTCCTTCATCTTATCGATGAGTTGCTCGAAATACTTCTTGCCGACTTCCATAACGACGTCGGAGTACATCTGGATAAATCTGCGATAGCAGTCCCAAGCCCAACGCGGGTTGCCCGACTTCGTCGCGATGACGTTCACGACGTCCTCGTTCAGACCGAGGTTGAGGATGGTATCCATCATACCCGGCATGGAAGCGCGCGCGCCCGAACGGACCGAGACGAGCAGGGGGTTCTCATGGTCGCCGAACTTTTTGCCGGTGATTTTCTCCATTTTGGAGATATACTCCATGATTTCCGCCATAATGCCGTCATTGATTTGTCTGCCGTCCTCGTAATACTGCGTGCAGGCTTCGGTGGTGATGGTGAAGCCCTGAGGGACAGGAAGTCCGATGTTGGTCATTTCAGCAAGGTTTGCGCCTTTACCGCCGAGCAGTTCGCGCATGTTCGCGTTGCCCTCGGTAAACAGGTAGCAATACTTGTGTGCCATAAGTGTGAATCCTCCGTATATGAAATAAATTTTTGACATCTGTATGCGACCTTTTGCCGCTTGATTGCACGACAAAAAGCCGGCTCGCCGCAAGGCGCTCACAGTACAGCATATTATACCATATTTTTCGTCCGATTTCCAGTCCCTAAAATCACAAAGCCGCTGATTATTGTAAACATTTTATGAACTCGTACAAAACTTGGCAGAATTCCTTTGACAATCTCCGCGATTTATTGTATAATATCGAAAGACAACGAACAGACCGATATGAGCGGCGGACCGGACGTGCTTTCCGGTCGGGCGCTTTTTGGCTTTTCGGAGAGGAGACACGGGAAAATGGCGGATATTTTTGATTTGTTTCGGCAGATTTCGGGCAAGCGCGAGGAAACGGCACCGACCGCAATTGCATGGCTGATTGTCGGACTTGGAAACCCGGGGGATGAATACCGTTCCACGCGGCACAATGCGGGGTTCATGACGGTTGACGAGATTGCGCGGGACGTTGGCGCGCGGGTGGACCGCGCGAAATTCCACGCGCTGACGGGTGAGACGGTCATCGGCGGCGTGCGTGTTCTGCTGATGAAGCCGATGACGATGATGAACGCCTCCGGAGTTGCGGTCGGCGAGGCGGCGAAGTTTTACAAGTTGCCGCCTGAGCGGGTTCTGGTCTTTTCGGACGACATCACGCTTGCGCCGGGACGGCTCCGCGTTCGCGCCCATGGAAGTGCGGGCGGTCACAACGGCTTGAAGAGCATCATTGAGCATTTGGGGAGTGAGGACTTTCCGCGCATTCGTCTCGGCGTTGGGGAGAAGCCGCGCCCCGAGATGGACCTTGCGGACTGGGTTCTTTCCGACTTCACTGCCCCCGAGAAACTCTCGCTTCACTCTGCGGCGCTTTGCGCTGAGGAGGGGTTGAAGTTGATTCTTTCCGGTGATTTCGACCGCGCCGTTCAGCTCTGCAATTCGCACAGGTAGGGAGGACGGAAGACCTTGGGACTCTGTCCCAAACCCTGCTTAGGGGACTTCTTAAGGAGAAGTCCCCTAAGAACCTTCAAGACCTTCAACCAATTTGTATTCTTGATTCTTTTTTTACATGGTGCAGATTTTGATGTAGCCGTTTGCCGTGCTACGAATTCCGGCTGCTCCGAGCCAAATCCCGTCCAGCGGGATTTGGACAACGGCATGCCGTTTCTCTCCGCTACCGGATAGAAATGGTTCAGGTTAGTGAATGGACGGAGGGAGGGTTGATTTGCGGGGCGCTCCCTTCGGATTGCGCCCCTGCAGGGTGTGTAACCCGTTGAAAAGTTAAAAATAAGAGTTGTTAAAGTTTGAAGCACTCTTTATACAGTTTGCAGAGCCTACGGAAGGCTTCCCCTTGGGGGGAAGCTGTCGCGTAAGCGACTGATGAGGGGGGATAAATCTCTGCTCACTATATAAGTCAACAAGTATCTTTCAATCAAAGCGGAACGACGCATGTGTCGTTCCGTTCCGTTCAAATGTAACATCCCTACCATTTCTATCCGGTAGCGGAGAGAGACGATAGTCGCACAAATCCCGCTCGACGGGATTTGGCTCGGAGCAGCCGGAATTCGCAGAGCGTAAACGGCTACAAAGAATCAGAACCGCATAAAAAGAGAGGGATAATCCCCCTTAGTTAAAGTTTTGAAAGTTCTTAGAAAACTTTTCCAAAAGTTTTCTAAGCAGGGTTCGGGACAGAGTCCCGAGATTGTAGTTGACCCAAAGGAGGAACCATGAATAGCATCTTGACATCAGTTATAAGAGCGGACCCCGAGTACGGGCAACTCCTGCGGGCAACGAGGGAGGACTTCCGGACGAACCCGCTTCCAATCCTTGCGAGCGGACTGTGCGAGGGCGCGGCGGACGCACTTCTCGTCTCACTTCTGGAGGATACCGAGCGGGAGCGCGGCGGCGCGGCGCTTATCCTCTGTCCGGAGGAGAAAGACTGTGTGAAACTCGGCGGATTTCTGGAACGCTTTGGTCTGCGTGCAGGCTTCTATATGGCGCGGGACCTCACGTTCTATAATATGACCGCCTCGCATGAATACGAGCATGAGCGTATCAAGGTCCTGTCGGGGCTGATGGCGGGAGAGTATGACGCAGTTCTTACCACCCCCGACGCGGCGCTCAGCTATACCGTCCCGCCGGAAGTCCTGAAGAAACATACCGTTACCGTCAACGCCGACGAACCGCTCGACCTGCCCGCGTTTGCAAAACGACTGACGGCGGCAGGCTTTGTCCGTGTGGACTTGGTCGACAGCCCCGGGCAGTTTGCCCTGCGCGGCGGAATTGTGGACGTCTATCCGCCGTTCGGAACCTACATGGACGCGGACGGCGGCACGAAATGCGGCGCGTATGCACTGCGGATTGAACTGTTCGGAGACGACGTCGACCGCATGGGGCTGTTTGAACCCGATACGCAACGCATGACGCAAACCGTTGCGTCGGCGGAGTTTCAGCCCGCGCGCGAGTTGCTGTGCGACAAGTCCGCACTGGAGCGCCTGAAAAAGTTGATTGCGGCGCAGTTCCGCGCAACGAAAAACGAGGAGGCGATGGAGGAACTGGTCCGCGAAACGACCGCCGTGGACGCGGCGCTGCGCGGCGAGAGCGATGTCCCGTTCCTCGATAAGTATATCACCGCGGTCTACGAGGAAAAAGCCTGCCTGCTTGACTATTTCACGGGGCGGCGGCTGGTGGTGGAGCGCTCGACAAACGCCCTGCGCGACCGCCTGCAAGCCTTTGAATGGCACATGAACCAGACCGTGACCGAGTTGGTGGAGGGCGGAACCGTCGCGGGGAAGTACGCCGAATATAACCGCCCCGCGTCCTATCTGGAGCAGGTGACCGACACGCACGTCACGCTCCATCTCGATTCCATCGCCTACAGCGTTTCCGACCGCCGCCTTGCGGGGCTGTTCGGCTTCCGCACGCGCCAGACCGTCTCCTATGCCGAGAACGACGAACTCTTTCGCGATGACCTGCGCACCTATTCCGAGGGAAGTTACCGCACGGTGGTTCTCGCCGAGAACGAGTTGCAGGCGGGGCAACTGACGGAGGGGCTGCGCGCCGATGGCTACGAGGTCATCGATAACCCCGAGGACATTGCGAAGATGCCGGGGGGGAGCGTGACGGTCCTGTGGCGCGACGTCCTGCCGGGGTTTGAACTGATTGTGCCGCACGTCGCGGTTCTTTCAAGAAACGCCGAGGCGCGCGCGGGCGGACTGAACCTCGCGGGCAGGTCGGCGCTCCGCAAAAAGAAACCGAAAAATACCAAAAGCATCCTCTCCTACGCCGATTTGGAGGTGGGGGACTACGTGGTGCATGAAACTTACGGTATCGGGCGCTATACGGGCATCGAAAGCAAGACCTGTGACGGCGTGACAAAGGACTATATCGGCATTCAGTACGCGGGGACGGATAAACTGTTCTTGCCCGTGGAGAAACTCGACAAGGTGTCGAAATATATCGGCGCGCGCAGTGATGACGGCATGGTCAAACTGTCGAAGATGGGCGGTGACGCGTGGAAGAAGTCCAAGGCGCGCGCTTCCGCCGCCGTTAAAGAGATGGCGCGGGAACTGATTCGCCTTTACGCCGAGCGGATGCGCCTGCCGGGGCACGCGTTTCCCGCCGATGATAAGTACCAGAAAGCCTTTGAGGACGCGTTTGAATACGACGAGACCGACAGCCAGTTGACCACGGCGGACGAGATTAAGGGGGACATGACCAAAGCAGTCCCGATGGACCGCCTGCTCTGCGGCGACGTGGGCTACGGAAAAACCGAGGTCGCCATGCGTGCGGCGTATAAGGCAGTTCTGGGCGGCTGTCAGGTGGCGGTTCTGGTCCCGACCACGCTGCTGGCGTTGCAGCATTTTCAGACTTTCGTCAGCCGGATGCGGTCGTTCGCGGTCAACGTGGACATGATTTCCCGTTTCCGCACGCCCAAACAGCAGGCGGCAACCCTGCGGCGGTTGGCGCGCGGCGAGGTGGATATTCTCATCGGCACGCATCGGATTCTGTCGCAGGACGTGAAGTTCCACAACCTCGGGCTGATGATTGTGGACGAGGAACAGCGCTTCGGTGTGGCGCAGAAAGAGAAACTGAAACAGGTTGCAAAGGGCGTGGACGTGCTGTCGCTTTCCGCCACGCCGATTCCGCGCACGCTGAACATGGCGATGGGCGGAATCCGCGACATCTCGATTCTCGACGACGCGCCGGTGGATCGTCTGCCGGTGCAGACCTACGTGCTGGAGGAGGACCCGCTGATTCTGGAGGAAGCCATGCGGCGGGAGTTGCGGCGCGGCGGGCAGGTGTTCTACCTACACAACAACGTGGAGACCATCTACAGCGTTGCGGCGCAGGTGGCAAAGGCAATCCCCGAGGCGCGCATCACCGTTGCGCACGGGAAAATGGAAAAGGACGAGTTGGAGAAAATCTGGGAGCAGATGCTGAACGGCGAGGTGGACATTCTGGTCTGCACCACGATTATTGAGACGGGCGTGGACATCCCGAACGCGAACACGCTGATTGTGACGAACGCGGACCGACTGGGACTGTCGCAGTTGCACCAGATTCGCGGGCGCGTGGGGCGGTCGGCGCGGCGGGCGTATGCCTACTTCACCTTTGCGCGCGGCAAGGCGCTTTCGGAGATTGCGACCAAGCGGTTGGAAGCCATCCGCGAGTACGCCGAGTTCGGCGCGGGTTTCAAGGTGGCTCTGCGCGACATGGAGATTCGCGGCGCGGGGAACATCCTCGGCGCGGAACAGCACGGGCATCTGGATGCGGTGGGGTACGATCTCTATATCAAGCTGTTGAATCAGGCGGTGCTGACCGAAAAGGGAGAGGCACCGAAGCCCGAGACCGACTGCACGGTTTCGCTGAACTACAGCGCGTCCCTGCCCGAAAAATACGTGCCGTTCCCCGCACAGCGAATGGCGCTTTATAAGAAAATTGCACTGATTGCAAGCCCCGTTGACTTGGCGGACGTGACCGACGAGTTGGTGGACCGCTACGGCGAGCCGCCTGCCGAGACGGTGAACCTGCTCCGCATTGCGCTGATTCACTCCACGGCTTCCGCCTGCGGCATCACGCGCATTCTACAGGATGCAAACGGGGTTCACATTTACCCCGAGAATTTGGACGTGGACCGTTGGAGTGCGGTTTCCGCCAAACTCCCGCAACTTCGGATGGTTCTCTCGGGTGACGCGCATCTCTGTCTCCGTCTCCAAAAGGGCGACAATGCGCTTGAAAAACTCCAGTCCTGCCTGTCTCTGTATGGGGACGCGCCAAAGGGGGGCTTTTAAGGCAACACCGCGCAATTCGCAATCGGCGCACTCGCTCGCGCCTTTCCCG
>CAZVYZ010000025.1:0-25583 GCA_964630695.1 uncultured Ruminococcus sp. | reverse complement strand
GGGAAAGGCGCGAGCGAGTGCGCCGATTGCGAATTGCGCGGTGTTGCCTTAAGACAACACCGTGCGCGTTGCGCAGTCACAACAGCACGCGGACACGTCGGACACCGCTGATGGCGCGGATATGCGCCGTTGCGTTCTCCGCAGGTCGCGGTGAGACGTCCAGAACCGTATACGCGTTATCTCCTTTGGATTTATTGGTCATATTCTCGATGTTCACGCCGTCCGCCGCAAGTGCGGTGGTAATTCCCGACAGCACCGCGGGAATATTCGCGTGCAGGACGCAGATGCGCGCAATCCCTGTCCTCGGCTGTTCCACCGTGGGATAGTTCACGCTGTTCCGGATGTTCCCGTTCACCAAATAGTCGTCCAACTCCCGCGCCGCCATCACCGCGCAGTTGTTCTCCGATTCCTCGGTCGACGCGCCGAGGTGCGGAATCAGCACGGCATTCTTCGCGTCCGTCACGTCATCTGTCGGGAAGTCGGTGACGTACTTCGCCACTTTCCCGCTCTCAAGCGCCGCTTTCAGGTCCTCGGCGCAGACCAAATCCGCGCGCGCAAGATTGATAATCCGCACGCCGTCCCGCATTTTCGCGATACTCGCGGCGGAAATCATTCCTTTCGTGTCTTTCGTTGCGGGGACGTGCAGGGTGATATAGTCCGAAACCGCAAAGATTTCGTCAAAGGTCGCCGCGCGCACCACGCGGTGGTCCAGATTCCACGCACCGTCCACCGACAAAAACGGGTCGCACCCAACCACTTTCATCCCGAGCGCCAACGCGCTGTTCGCAAGCATTCCGCCGATGGCGCCCAATCCGATGACGCCCAGCGTCTTTCCCGCCAGTTCGCTTCCCGCAAACGCGGACTTCCCTTTCTCCACCTGTTTGGCAATGTCGGGTCCGGTCAGTCCCTTGACCCATTCCACGCCGCCGATGACGTCCCTTGCGGCAAGCAGCAGGGCGCAGATTGCCAGTTCCCGCACGCCGTTTGCGTTCGCTCCCGGGGTGTTGAACACCACGACACCCGCCTCGGCGCATCGGTCAACCGGGATGTTATTTACCCCCGCTCCCGCGCGCGCAATCGCCGCGAGGTTCTCCCCGAGCGGCATTTCGTGCATGACCGCCGAGCGCACCAGAATTCCGTCGGGGTTCTCCACGTCGGTCCCGACCTCGTACCGCCCGCCGAGTTCTTCCAATCCCACGGGTGCAATTTTATTGAGCAACTGAATCTTCATGTTCCGTCTCCTCACTCTGTGTCCGTCATTTTACGCTTTCGGATTTTCGGCAGCGAATTTCTTCATGAACGCCACCAGTGCTTCCACGCCCTCATACGGCATGGCGTTATAGATTGACGCGCGCATCCCGCCGACCGAGCGGTGTCCCTTGAGGTTTTTCAGTCCTGCCTGCGCCGCTTCCGCCGCAAACTTTTTGTCCAAATCCGCGTTGCCCGTGACGAACGTGACGTTCATCATCGAGCGGCTTTCTTTCTTCACGGGTGCGAAATAGTAGTCCTGCGAATCCAAATAACCATACAGCAGGTTTGCTTTGCGCAGGTTTTTCTCTTTCATCGCGTCCAGTCCGCCCATGTCCAGCAGCCACCGATAGACCAGACCCGCCATATAAATTGCGTAGCACGGCGGCGTGTTGTACATCGAGCCGTTTTCCGCCATGATTTTCCACTCCAGCATGGTCGGCATTTTCTCCTCGGCGTACCCGAGCAAATCCTCGCGGACGATGACGACCGTCAGCCCTGCAGGCGCCATGTTCTTCTGCGCTCCCGCGTAGATAACGCCGAATTTCGAGACGTCCACCGGCTCCGAAAGGATGCACGAGGACATATCCGCAACCAACGGAATATCGCCCGTATCGGGGATATACGGGTATTTGGTCCCATATATAGTATTATTGAAGCAAATGTGGAGATATGCCGCATCGGAGCGAATGTCCGCGCGCGTGACCGTCGGAATATGGTCAAAATTATCGTCCTTTGTCGTTGCTACGCAACGGACGTCGTAACCGAGTTTCTGCGCTTCCTTGAACGCCTTGCCCGAAAACTGTCCCGAAACGACGTAGTCCGCCTTTCCCGTCCGCCGAATCAGGTTGAGCGGGACCGCCGCAAACTGCGTGGACGCGCCGCCCTGCAAAAACAGGACCTTATAATTGTCGGGTATGTTCATCAGTTTCCGCAGGTCCGCCTCTGCGCGGGCAATGATTGCCTCGTAATCCGCCGAACGGTGCGACATCTCCATCACCGACATTCCGCTCTCGCCGTAGCAGACAAGTTCTGCCGCCGCCGTCTCCAAAACAGGCAGGGGCAACATGGACGGTCCCGCCGAAAAATTATAAACCCGTTTCATCATCTGTATTTCCTCCGCTATCAGGGTATGGTAAAAAGTGTATATCTATTATATCCATTTTGCATGTCGTTGTCAACCCTTTTTGCGAAATTTGGGTGATATTTTTTCATTTTCCGCTATTTTGCTCAAATTTATGCAATTTTGCGCGTTGTCATTTTGCATTTTAAGAGATAAGACCTTGGGCATCGCCCAAACCCACTTAGAAAACTTTTGGAAAAGTTTTCTAAGAACTTTCAAAACTTTAACTAAGGGGGATTTTACCCCTATGTTTAGGTGGTACTGATTTTGTGTAGCCGTATACGAACTACGAATTCCGGCTGCTCCGAGCCAAATCCCGTCAAGCGGGATTTGGACGTTTACACTCTCTCCGCTACCGGATAGAAGCGGTAGGAAAGTTAGTTGATGATTGGAACGGAACGACACGCGGGTCGTTCCCTACGGATTACGGTCCTGCAAAGTGCGTAACCCGTCAAAGTTGACTTACAATATAATGCCATACACGAGTGCCATATCTAATCACGTCCCGCTCACAAAAAGAGTGCGATAGCCGCACCATTCAAAGCATTTGTACCTCCCCAACGACAAAAAACTTCCCCCAAGAGCACCCGTCCTCAAACAAAGCGAAACAACTTTTCGCCATGTAAGGACGGGTGCTCTTGGGGGAAGTTCGGGGAGGGTCAGGGAGGTTTGGAGGGTAGGGAGACCCCTCCGAAAGGGGTCTCCCTGCGCCTCCAAGGTCTTCCCTTAATCCACCACGGGCATCGTCCAAAGGAGTTGCTTGCCGCAGGCGCGGAGCGCCTCGGTTGCCTCGGAATCCACCATCGGACGGCTGATAAACGCGAAACTGCCATCGCGAACCACATAGCCGTCGTAGCCGAAAAAGGGCTTCGTCTTTTCCGCACAGTTTGCACAACCCGAGAGAACAAAGCAACGGCGGACACGGCGCAGTTCGGGGGAAGCATAATCCGCTTTCGTCGCAACACGCCATGCGGGAAGTTGTAATTTTTCGGCAGGAGAGACCGCGTTCAGAATGTCCGCAACCACCGCGCTCGCAGTCGGCAGCTTGCCCGCTCCCGCACCGTAGAAGAACGCGCGTCCCAGCATATTCCCATCAACCAGAATCCCGTTGTATACCCCGCTGACGTGACGGAGCGGATTCCCCTCGGGCACCATGTGCGGCGCAACCAACGCCAGAACCCGATCCCCAATCCGCTCGGTGTGTCCAATCAGTTTCACCGCACAGCCCAGAGACTCCGCAACCTCGGTCTGCTCCTCGGTCAGATGCGTGATTCCCTTGACCGGAATCTCCGTGGGAGAGAGCAGAACGCCGAATGACAGCGCCGCAAGAATCACAATCTTGCGTGCCGCGTCCAATCCCTCCACATCGGCAGTCGGGTCCGCCTCGGCATAGCCGCGCTTCTGCGCCTCGGCGAGCGCCGAGGCAAAGGTCGCACCCGACTCTCCCATTTCGGTCAGAATGAAGTTGGTCGTTCCGTTGAGAATGCCGCTCACCGACAGAATGCGGTTGGCGGACAAATCGTCCCGAAGCGGGCGGATAATCGGGATTCCGCCGCCCACGCTCGCTTCAAACAGATAGAACACCCCGTGCGCGCGGGCAATCTCCAACAGTTCCGCGCCAAAGGTCGCAACCACCTCCTTGTTGGAGGTTACCACACTCTTTCCCGCTTCCAAAGCCGCGCGGGTGAATTCGTAGGCGGGATGCGCACCGCCCATCATCTCGGCAACCACACGGACCTCGGGGTCAGCGAGAATCGGAGCAATGTCGTGAACCACGCGGTCCCCGAGCGGATGGTCGGGAAATTCGCGGCGGTCCAGAATGTAGCGGATGTCAATCTCCTCCCCCGCGCGGGCGGCAAGAAGCGAGCGGTTTTCGGTCAGGACCTCAGCAGTCCCCGAGCCGACCACACCGAAGCCAAGCAAAGCAATTCGAATCATAGAAAATATTCCTTTCCAAATGGTCTTTTCTATATCATACCACAAAATCGTCCCAATTGCAATAAAAGTCTTGAAAACAGGCAAAAAATATGGTATACTGATACCGTTCGGAACGCCGTACCGATTTCACCGCTCCCGAAAGGAGGCATTTGCCGCATGGGAAAACTCGAAACAAGGCTGAATAATGTCAAAATCTTTACGCTGTACCTGCTGAAGAACGTCAATCTGCCGCTCGACTACCTCACCATCGGGGAGATGCTGATGCGGACCGACTACGTAATGTACCTTGATTTTGCGGAAGCGTTTCCGCAACTCACCGAAAACGGGCTGATTGAAGTGGTCGGCAAAAACGAGCAGGGCGAGCCGCTCTATGCCGTGACAAGGCGCGGATGCCTCGTGGCAGAGGAACTGAAAAGCGACCTGTTCCAGTCGGTGCTTGACAAAAGCCTCGCCTGCGCCCTGCAATACCTCGATTTCCGCCGCCGCGGCGTGTCGGTCCACTGTTCCTCGGAACGGCAGGCGGATACCACCGTCAACGTGACGGTCACCCTGACGGAAAAAGAAAAAGTCCTGTTGCAGGCAACCATCAACACCGACTCCGATTACCACGCGCAACAGATGAAAGAACACTTCCACGAACATCCCGAAATCGTGTATCGGGGTCTGACCGCACTGATGACGGGTCAGGTGGACTATCTTTATAAGTAGAAATCCCATTCCGTGTCGGTTTCGCGGGCTTTTTCCGCGGTCCGACACGTTTTTTCACACTCCCACCCCCGAAAAATCGGATTTTTTCGGAAAATCTTCATCTTTTTTTATAAAAGGGGTTGCAAAAGCGGAAAAAATGTGCTATACTAAGTACGGTAGAGTATAGGAGCGTTTGGGAGTGGGTTCAGGTGACCCGCTCTTAATTTTTGGAATGGAGAGAAACCGATGAAAAAAAGCGGAGGAACCATCGCATCCACCGTCAGGGCGCTCGCGGAGCCGATTGCCCGTGACCTCGGATACGACCTTTGGGACGTGGAATACGTCAAGGAGGGCGCGGACTACTATCTGCGCATTGAAATTGACAGCGAGAAGGGTATTACCCTTGACGACTGCGAAAAAATGCACCGTGCGATCGACCCCGTTCTGGATGAAGCCGACCCCATTGACGACGCATACCATCTGGAAGTCTCCTCCTGCGGAATCGAACGTGAACTGAAAAACGACCGCCACATCCTCGCCTGCGTCGGTTGGCGGGTCGAAGTGCGGCTTTATGCCGCGGTGAACGGCGTAAAGGTGTGGACGGGAACCCTTGCGGGGCTTGATGAAAGCGGCGCGGTCCTGCTCGATGCGGATTCCGACGGGTTGCGGCATGCGTTCCCGAAAGAAAAAATCGCGTCGGTGCGCACCGTGTACGATTTCGGCGCCGATTCCCAAGAATGATGAAATAATGACCGGAAAGGATAGTACGAGAGAATGAACGCAGAACTTTTTACCGCGCTGGAACTGTTGGAAAAGGAAAAAGGAATTCCCGCGGAGTACATGATTGAGAAAATCGAAGCGGCGCTGATTTCCGCCTACAAAAAAGAATACGGAAACAACACCAACGTTCGCGTGCTGATTGACCCCGTAAAAAAGGACGTTCGGGTTTATCAGCAAAAGGAAGTCGTGGAAACGGTGGAGAACCCCGAAACGCAGATTTCCCTCGAGGACGCGCGGGCGCATGCGAAGAAGTATACCATCGGCTCGGTCGTGGAGACCGAGGTCAAGCCGAAGAATTTCCGCCGCCTGAGTGCCGCCGCCGCAAAGTCGGTCATCATTCAGGGCATCCGCGAGGGCGAACGCCGGATTCAGCAGGAGGCTTACGAGAACAAGCACGAGGAAATCATCACGGCAACGGTCAGCAAGATGGACCCCGAAACCGGAAACATTCTGCTGGAGACCGACACGGGACGTGCGGTGCTTCTGCGCAGCGAGCAAATCCCGGGAGAAATCTTCCACGTCGGCGACAAGATTAAGGTCTATGTGCTGGAAGTCAACAAGGAAAGCCGCGGACCGATTGTTACCCTGTCGCGGGCGCATTCGGGACTGGTCCGCAGAATGTTTGAGTTGGAAATTCCCGAAATCGCAGACGGCATCGTGATGGTCAAGGGTGTAGCGCGCGAAGCAGGCTCCAGAACCAAGATTGCGGTCATGTCACGCGACCCCGACGTCGACCCCGTCGGTGCCTGCATCGGAAGTCACGGTTCGCGTATCTCGGCAATTGTGGATGAGTTGCGCGGCGAAAAGGTTGACATCGTCAAGTATTCCGAACAGCCGGAAGAATACGTTGCGGCGGCATTGGCTCCCGCGGCGGTCCAGTCGGTCACCATGACCGGAGAACGCACCTGCCGCGTTCGGGTCGAACCCGACCAGTTGTCGTTGGCAATCGGAAAAGAGGGACAGAACGCCCGACTTGCGGCGCGCCTGACCGGTTGCAAAATCGACATCAAAGCAGTCGGCGACGAGACGGACGGAGAATAACCGCTCCCCTGTACTATGGAAAAGAAAGCAAAGAAAATCCCCGTGCGTCAATGTATGGGGTGCAACGAACACAAGCCCAAGAGCGAGTTGATTCGCGTGGTGCGAAGCCCCGAGGGGGACGTCTCGCTCGACTTTACCGGCAAGAAAAACGGACGCGGCGCGTACCTTTGCAGAAACGCCGCCTGCCTGCGGAAAGCCGCAAAGAGCCATCGCATCGACCGCGTGCTGGACTGCACGATTCCCGACACGGTCTACGAGGAAATGGCGCGGGAGATTGAAAGCGATGGGAACGCCTGACCGGACGCTCGGCGCACTGGGGCTTTGCGCCAAGGCGCGGGCGTTGGTCTGCGGGACCCCGATGATTTGCGAAGCGCTCGCAGGCAGGCACAAACCGTTTCTCACGGTTCTTGCCGCCGATAACTCCGAGGCGACCGACAAACGTCTCGGAGACAAATGCCGCTATTACGGAGTCCCTGCGGTCCGCGTTTGCTACGACGGCGAAACGCTTGCGCGGGCAGTCGGCAAAGGCGGCAGACTCGCGGCGGTCGCGATCACCGACGAAAATCTGTGCCGGCTTGTGAAAAGCACGCTGACACAATGAACGAGAATCACAATGCGTGACGCGTCTGTCTGCGGCAGACGCGGAATCAGGAGGAAATATGGCTGATAACAAAACACAGTTCAAAATCAACAAACTGGCGAAAGACCTCGGGCTGAAAAGCAAGGACCTTTGCGATATGCTCGCAAAGCGCGGAAAGGAGGTCGCGGTTCAGAAATCGCTTGAGCCGGCGGAATTTGACATTCTGTTCGATTCGCTGACGAGCGAGCATCAAATCAGCGACATCGGCGATTATCTGGACGGGAAGTCCTACATTCCGTCCAAGAAAAAGCCCGCAAAGAAAAAGGAAGCGGCAAAGCCGAAAGCGGAGCCGGCTCCTGCGGCGGAAAAGGCGGCAGAGGCGACGAAGCCCGAAGCAAAACCTGCGGAAAAAGCGGAAACCAAACCCGCAGCGGAAAAACAGCAGGTGACGGCAGAACCCGCAGCGGCGAAAAAAACGGATGCTGCCAAGGCGCCCGCTACGGCGAAAGCACCCGAAGCGGCTGCAAAGCCGGCAGCGGTTACCGCTCCCGCCAAGGTTGCGGACACGCCCAAGGCGGCGCCCGTCGCAACTCCGAAACAGCCCGAAGCGGCAAAACCCGCCGCGCAGGCTCAGACCCCCGCTCCCGCCGCACAGCGTCCCGCATCCCCTGCGGGCAATACGGGCTACCGTCCGCAGAACGGCACCCCGACGCAAAGACCGACGCAGGCGCAGACTCCCGCCGCAGGTTACGGTGCCAACCGTTCCGCAGGTGGCGCGCAGACCGGCGCACGGCCCTATTCTTCCGCACCCTCCGGCGTAAGACCGAACGGTCAGAGCGGCGGCTATCAGCCCCGTCCGCAGACCGGCACTTACGGCGCACAGCAGGGGCGCACGGGCGGCTACGGTGCGGGCGGTAACGCATCCGGCACCTACGGGCAGCGTCCCGCAGGCGGGACCTACGGGCAAAGACCCGCGAGCGGCTCGTTCGGTGGCGGATTCGGCGGCGGATTCGGCGGTCAGCGTCCCGCGGGCGGGAACGGCAACCGCGGCGGAAACAAAAACGGCAACCGCGGCGGTCGTTTCGGCAGTGACAAGGGCGATTATATTCCGAGCGGACCGCGCGAAACGTTCAAGGCACAGCCGATTGTACGCGGTGCTTCGACCAACGTCAACCCCGACGGCACACTGAAAGGTCCCCGCGTGGTCAACACGAGAGGCACCGAGGGCAATGTCGACCTCTCCAAATACGATGAAAAACTCGACACGTTCGTTTCCGACCGCGAACAGAGCAATCTGCGTGGCGGCAAACAGCAGGTCAAAAAGGCACCGCAGCAACAGGTCGGACCGCAGAGCAAGAACGCAAAGGGCGGCAAGCCTGCGTTCGGCAAGGGCGCAAAGGGCGGCAAACGTCCGGCGCAGATGCAGTCCCCCGTTATCAAACGCCCGACATCCATTGAGTTGCCCGACGACATTCTGGTCAGTCAACTCGCCTCCAAGTTAATGGTCACGGCGGGCGAGGTCGTGAAGAAACTCTTCATGATGGGCATGATGGTCACGGTCAACCAGAGCATTGACTTCGATACCGCCGCACTGGTGGCGGACGAATTCGGCGTGGAAGCGACGCACGAAGTGGTGGTCAGCATTGAGGACCGCCTGTTCGACGATGCGCAGGATGCCGAGGAACAACTGGTTCCCCGCGCGCCCGTCGTCTGCGTCATGGGTCACGTCGACCACGGCAAGACCTCCATTCTGGATGCCATCCGCAACACGCACGTCACGGCGGGCGAAGCGGGCGGTATCACCCAGCACATCGGCGCGTACCGCGTCAAGGTCAAGGGCAGAGAGATTACGTTCCTTGACACCCCGGGTCACGAAGCGTTCACCGCCATGCGTGCAAGAGGCGCCATGGCAACCGATATTGCGATTCTGGTCGTTGCGGCGGACGACGGCGTGATGCCGCAGACCGTGGAAGCAATCAACCACGCAAAAGCGGCGGGCATTGACATTGTCGTTGCCATCAACAAAATGGATAAGCCGGGAGCAAATCCCGATTCCATCAAGACCGAATTGACCAAGTACGGTCTGGTTCCCGAAGAGTGGGGCGGCGACGTCATCTGCGTTCCCGTCTCGGCGCTGAAGCACGAGGGCATTGACGACCTGCTGGAAAGCGTTCTGTTGGTTGCCGACATGAAAGAACTGAAAGCGAACCCGAACCGCCGCGCGAAAGGTATCGTCATTGAGGCGAAACTCGACAAGGGCAAGGGTCCGGTTGCAACGGTATTGGTTCAGAACGGTACGCTCCACGGCGGCGACATCATCATTGCCGGCACGGCGGTCGGTCGCGTGCGGTCGATGATGGACCACACGGGCAAGATGCTCAAGGATGCGGGACCGTCGGTTCCCGTGGAGATTACGGGTCTTGCCGAAGTTCCCTCTTCCGGCGACGAATTTCAGGCGGTCGAGGACGAGAGAATGGCGCGGACGTTGGCAGACCAACGGCGCGCGCAGGCAAAAGAGGATGTCTTCAAGGCAAACGCACGCGCAAATCTGAACGACCTGTTCGCGCAGATTTCCGAGGGCGTCAAGACGTTGAACATCATCGTCAAGGCGGATGTGGGCGGCTCGGCGGAGGCGGTCAAGCAGTCGCTTGAAAAACTCTCCTGCGACGAGGTGAAAGTCCATGTTATCCATGCGGCGGCGGGCGGCATCACCGAGGGCGATGTAACGCTTGCGGCGGCTTCCGACGCGATTATCGTCGGCTTCAACGTGCGTCCCGACAAGGCGGCTCTGGATTCCGCAGAGCGCCAGAAAGTCGACATTCGGACCTACCGCGTTATTTACGAGTGTATCGGCGAGGTTGAGGCGGCGATGAAAGGCATGCTCGCGCCGAAGTTCAAAGAGGTTCTGTTGGGTCACGCCGAAGTTCGGCAGACGATTCACGTTCCGAATGTCGGCACGATTGCGGGCTGTTACGTTCAGGACGGCAAAATCACGCGTCAGTCCCAGATTCGCGTTCTGCGCGACAGTGTCGTGATTTTCGAGGACAAAATCTCCTCTCTCCGCCGCTTCAAGGATGACGTTAAGGAAGTTGCCTCCGGCTACGAATGCGGTGTCGGTGTTGAGAAATTCAACGACATCAAAGTCGGCGACGTTCTCGAGGCGTATATCATGGAGCAGATTCAGGTCTGAGCGGAAAGGCCTCGGGACTCTGTCTCGAACCCTGCAGGGGCTTCTTGAAAGAAGCCCCTTGACCCAAGAACTTTAACCCAATTGGATTTATGTCTCTATTTTTTCCGTTGTACAGATTTTAATGTATCCATATTCCGTGCTACGAATTCCGGCTGCTCCGAGCCAAATCCCGTCCAGCGGGATTTGGACAACGGCTTGCCGTTTCTCTCCGCTACCGGATAGAAATGGTTCAGGTTAGTTACTGACTGATAATATGATACCTACACAGATGCCGAGATTCCGCCTGCGGGATACGACTCCGTGGCAATGGTTGATTTTTAGCGTTCAGTTTTGCAAGTTTGTATCGTATTGCTCAGGATGACAGAGAGGACATTGCTACATGATGGAAGGTAATGAAAAACAAAAAAGCAAAAAAAGAGGTTATATATTTTGGGCGATTTGCCTTATACCTTTAGTTATTGGAATTATTTTACTAACTGTGTCAGTATCAAAAGAAACAACAGAATATTCCACCGACGAATATTGGGTAGCACAGGGGTATCATCACGTTTTTGAAAGGTACTCCGGTCAAATCGTAGATCTTATTGAAGATAATGAGTCTTGCAAAATTGACGGCGACACAATAATTGTTGTTAAAACGGAAATAAAAAGCAATAGTGCTTATGTTTGGGGCATAGTTTTGACAACTACCTTTGGCCTTTTTACAATTGGTGGAATTATTGGAGCAATCTCAATAAGTGATTGGTGGAATAAATTGCTATATAAACTCATTTTTTAATAAGTCACATATTTTATCTTATCAACTAAGGTTTTTGGTAGCATTCACAATCCATTCCAGACTATATTTTATGAAATTTTATCCCATTTTCCGGTTTCTCAATAAAAGCCTAAAAGTTCTATCTTTCTTTAAAGGGGCGCTGACAGACAGATAGCCCCCACCGAAGAAACAACCTCCCAAACGACCGAAACTTCCCTGCACGGCAACCGCCGTTCCAAGAACGCGGAAAATCCCCATAACCCAATACGGCGGTTGCCGTGCAGGGAAGTTCGGGTAGGTGAGGGAGGTTTGGAGGGGGAGGAAATCCCCTTTCAAGGGGGTTCCTCCTCCCTCCAAGGTCTTCCCTCCAAGGTCTTCCCTCCAAGGTCTTCCCCCCACCCTCTCCAAACATCCCACCAAAGGAACGCGCAATGAAGCATGAAAAATCCTGCGGGGCGCTGGTCATACGGCGCGACCCGAAAGACGGAAAACCGTATATTCTGATGATTCGTCACAAAGCAGGCGGACACCGTTCCTTCCCGAAAGGACACATGGAAAAGGGAGAGACAGAGGTCATGACCGCCATGCGTGAAGTCATGGAGGAAACGGCGGTGCGAATCCACCTCCCACCAACGGGCGGCTTCCGACGGACCGTCCACTACTGCCCCATGCCGGGGGTCAAAAAAGAGGTCGTCTATTTCCTCACAGAAACCAAACAGACCGAGATTCACCCACGCGAGGGCGAGATTGCCGAGGTGGAGTGGATTCCGCTCGACAAAGCGGAGGAAACCCTGACGCATGAGAACGACCGTCGGATTCTGCGCGCCGCACTGCGGGTTCTGCGCACGAAAAGCCGCCGCACGACATATCCTTTAGCAGGAGCCAACTGCGAAAAAGGAGGTGCGGCAGGTGAAAATGATTGTATGGAGGGCGCCGAAAATTCTCGCGCCACTGCTCCGAAAACTGTTTTCGGGAAAGAAAAAACACAGGCAAGGACCCGCATGCCGAAATTGAACGGTCGGGGGTCCACGCAAGAAAGGATGAAAAAATGAGGTACAGAATCAGACTTGACACCATGAGCGACGTCAACAACTTTGTCCGGATGGCAAGCAAGAATCCCGGGAAAATCACGCTGACCGACGGCGAAAACTTCACGGTCAACGGCAAGTCTCTGTTGGGTGCCATGTACACAATGGAGTGGAATCAGGTATTCTGCGAATCCGAAAACGAGATTTACCGCTTGATTAAGGACTACATCGTGGATGACTCTGACCCCCACGAGGAGGAGTAAGAACCAAAAAGGACCGCCCCGTGGGCGGTCCTTTTCTTTACAAAACAAAATTTCCGAAAAGTATTGACAAATTTTGCGCGCTGTGGTATACTGTATATGCCAAGCAAATCGAATAGAAGTGTGAAGGATGCGTTTTTCGGTTGAATACCGCCTCCCCTTTTTTGGTATACTCATACTACGTACGAATTTGGTAAAAACGCAAATTCCACGCAGTATGAGCAACTGAAAAACCTAATTTTTCATCTCTTTTCTGTTCGATTTGTTTGGCGACAATCGGGGTTTGCGTTTTTCGGTGCGCTTGCTTTGGTTGGCGCACCTTTTTATTTTTTAAGGAGAGAGACTATGAAAATCTACAAACTTTTCGCCATCGTCGCGGTTCTTTGCATAACCTTTTCCGCAGTGTTTACCCTTGCAGGTTGCCGAAATAAAGAGAACACCTCCATTCCGCGGGTAACCAAGTCCGCCGAAGAGCAGGAACGAATCAAACGGGAGCAAAAAGAGGCGGAGCAAACCTCCTATCAGACACTGATTCAAATACACGAACAATGCACAACCGCCGCAATCGCGCTTGTGAACGCTTACAGTTTCGCCACGGAAACCAAAACGGAATACAAGACCGATGCGGATTGCCTGACCGCCTTTTGTATGGTCACCGGATTGGAGAGCAAAACGGTCACCGATGCGGCTGCCGCCGTTGCGGAAATGTGGAATCCGAGCGACAAATCCCTCCGTGCCCAGTTGCGGAACGGGACCACCGCGGTTACAATCGCCCGCAAGGCACTGGTTGAGAACGGAACCTACGGCACACTGGAACAGTTGCTTGACCAATCGACGGACGCGATCAAAGGAGTCTCTTCCTCGTTCTCCGGCTATCCGTCTCTCCGGAACTACTATTTCGAGTTGGTTAAGTATGCTACATACTGCACCTCGCCAATCGGCTCCTATCAGGACCTCGACGCGGCGGTCAGGGAGTACGAAAGCACCCTCGCGGGTATGCGATATAAACTGGAACAATTTATGGAATAACAGAACCCCGCACGGAATTCCGTGCGGGGTTGCTTTTTGGGTTGCAACGGTGGGAATTGACGATTGGTGGGAGCTATGTTATCCCCCCTCATCAGTCGCTAAACGCGACAGCTTCCCCCCGAGGGGAAGCCTTCTATACGCTGTGCGAACATGGGAAATAGGACTTTGGATGTGGGTTATCCTCAGGGTCCGCCCTCATCACCTTGTTGTGCAGTACAAAAGGAATCTTACAAAAAGGCTTCTCCTCGGGGGGAAGCTGTCGCATAAGCGACGGATGAGGGGGGATAAGTCTCCTCCATTATCATGTATCCCACATCAAAAACGGCTCCAGAGCGGTGCGCCATGCCTCGGTGAGGCGGTCGAGAGACCACGCGGCATTGGCGGGACTGGTGGACGGCAGGACAATCGGCTCCGGATACCCCTGCGGCAGGTCAAAGCGGCGATAGAAACGCTCGGCGGTCTTGCCGTTCACCGCCACGGAAAGCCTCGGAGACATGGCAAAAAACGGCGCAAGATTGTTCGGTACCACATCGGTCACACTGCTGTCCGAGGACCCGCAAATCCTGCAGGAGGCAATCACGTCCCAAAGCGCGATTCCGTGGGAAAGCAGAAAGCGCTTTTTCCCGTCAACCGTGCAAGGGACCGCATCCCGCACCACCCCCGCGAGAACACGCCAGAAACGATTCTGCGGGTGCGCATAGAAAAAGCCCTCCTCCCGCGACTTCACCGACGGAAAACTCCCGAGAATCAAAATTCGGCTCCCCCCGTCAAACACAGGCGCAATCGGATGCCGCTGAACGGATGCTGAATTCATGGTTTTCCCGTTCCTTTCTCCCCTGAATGATAAGCCTATCCGCCCTCACTTTCATAGCAACTCCCCCTGCCCGCAGATTGTCGCCCAAAGGCGACAGAAGCGGGCAACAAATCAGCAACTAACTTCCCTACCACTTCTATCCGGTAGCGGAGAGAGCGCCAAGCGACAAAATCCCGCTGGACGGGATTTTGCTCGGAGCAGCCGGAATTCGCAGCACGGAAAACGGCTACACCCAAAATCTGTACTTTATAAGGAAAGAATCAAAAATCCCCTTCGTTAAAGTTCTTGAAAGTTCTTAGGAAACTTCTTTCAAGAAGTTTCCTAAGTAGGGTTCGGGGCAACGCCCCGAGGCCTTGACCTTATCCCCCGTCCAGCGTCCTGCGGGTCGCATCCTCCTCAAACTGGCGCGTGTAAAGGTTGTAGTACGCCCCCCGCTGCAGCATCAACTCATCGTGCGTGCCGCGTTCGATAATCTTTCCGTCCGATACCACCAGAATCACATCCGCGTGCCGAATCGTTGAAAGACGGTGCGCAATCACAAACGAAGTCCGCCCCGCAATCACCTCTCCGATCGCATTCTGAATCTTCTGCTCGGTGATGGTGTCAATCGAAGCCGTCGCTTCGTCCAGAACCAGAATCTTCGGGTCGGCAAGAAGCGCGCGGGCAAAGGAAATCAACTGCTTCTCGCCCGTAGAAAGACGGTCGCCCCCCTCTCCGACCTCACTGTCCAGCCCGTTGTCCATCCGCGCCACAATCTCGTCGGCGGATACCCGATGAAGCGCACGCATAATCTGTTCCTCGGTCGCCGTCGGGTTGCCGTAAAGCAGATTCTCCCGTACCGTCCCCGAGAACAGGTGCGGTGTTTGCAGAACGTAACCGATGTTGCTGTGTAACCAGAGTTGGGACCGCTCCCGTGCGTCCCGCCCGTCGATGAGAACCCGCCCCGCCGTCGGCTCGTAGAACCGACAGACCAGATTGACAAGCGTCGATTTTCCCGCGCCCGTCTCCCCGACAATCGCAACGTTAGTCCCCTGCGGCACCTTGAGACTGAAATGTTCCAGCACGTTCACCTCGCCGTCCGGATAGCGGAACGTCACGTCATCAAACTCCACGTCACCGTGAAGCGGCTCCCAGTTCTCCTTTTTCGGACAGAACGTGTCACCGTACTTCGCCACCACCTCGGGGCGGTCGGCAACGTCGGATTCGGTTGCAATCAGATTGGTCACACGTTCAATGTTCACCTGCGTGGTCACAAGGTCGGAGAGCGCGTCAATCAGCCACCGCACCGGTTCCATGATGCCGAGCGCGTAGGAAACGAACACCGACAGCGTGCCGATTTCCATCACCCCCTGCATGGTAATCAAGCCACCGCGCCATAGCACGAGCGCCAGCGCCAACGAGGAAGCAAAGGCGATTGAAGAACCGAACATCGCGCGCCAACGTGCCGCCGTGGTCGCGGTTCTGCGCATCTGCGAAGTCCGCGAGGTGAACTCTTTCTCCATCTGCCCCTCGGCATTCATGGTCTTCACCGTTTCGGCACCAGTAATCGCCTCGTTGAAGTCGCCCGTAATCTGCGAGTTAATCTCGCGCACGCGGCGGTTCAGCGGCAGGACCTTTTTCTGGAACAGCACAATGGTCAGCGCAAACAGCGGAATCACCGCAAGCACCAGAAGCGCCAACCGCCAGTTGACCGACAGCATGACCGCCGCCGCACCGATGATGTAGGTCAGATTGTACACCCCGTCAATGCAGGACCACGAAATCAGCGTCCCGATGCGGGAGGTGTCGCTCATCACGCGGGCGTGAATGTAGCCCACGCTGTTCTGGTTGAAATAGGAGAACGACAGCGTTTGCAAATGGTGGAAGCAGGTCTCGCGGATGTCGTGCGCCGCGCGAATCTCCAATTTCGCGGAGCCATCGTGCGCAAGGTAGACCGACAGCGCCGACAGCACCATCACGCACAGGTACAGCAGGATGAACACGGGAAGCGTATCCAGCGTTCCCTCGGCAATGTAGTGGTTGATGGCATAGCGCTGAAAGAGCGGGTAAATAATCTCTCCCATACTGCTGATAAGCCCGAACACCATCAGTTGCAGAAACAGCCCCTTGTACGGCTTTAGAAACGGGAGCAGGCGCGGAATGCCGAACCACTTCAGATGCGTCTGCTTTTCGGTTTTCTTTTCGCTCATTGCCGCTCCCCTCCGTTCTGAATTTCATAAATGCGGCGGTAAATACCGTTTTTCGCAAGCAGTTCCTCGTGCGTCCCCATCTCCGCCACCCGCCCGCGGTCAAGGACCACAATGCAGTCGGTGTGCATCAGCGTTGCGGTGCGGTGCGAAATCAACAGGGTCGTCGCCTGCCCCTCTTTCTTTGCAAGACGGGCGCGGATGGTGGCGTCGGTCTCGGTGTCAACCGCCGAAAGCGAATCGTCAAATATCAGAATCGGCGTATCCTGCACCAGTGTCCGCGCAATGGCGGCTCTCTGCTTCTGACCGCCCGAAAGCGTCACGCCGCGCTCCCCGACAAAGGTGTCATACCCCGATGGGAAGCCCTCCACGGCGCTGTCAAGGCAGGCGGTGTGCGCCGCCGCGCGCAGGTCCGCATCGGTCGCGGTCAACTTCGCAAGGCGCAGATTCTCACCGATGGTGCGGGAGAAAAGATACGGCTCCTGCAACACAAAGCCAATGTTGGAGCGCAATTCCGCCGCGCGCAGGCGGCGGATATCGGTTCCGCCGATTGAGATGGCACCGCTTCCCTCGGGCAGAGGGTAGAGACGGTCCAACAGGCGCACGAGCGTCGATTTGCCCGAGCCTGTCCCGCCCAGAATGCCGATGGTCTTGCCCGCGGGAACGGTGAAACTGACATCCTGCAACACGGGCGTTTTGCCATCGAAAGAAAAACTGACATGGCTGAATACGATGTCGCCGCTGTAATCGGTTGTCACGCGCTCCGCCTCGGGTTCGTCCCGCTCCGGCGCGGCGTTCAGAATCTCCTCAATCCGGCGGAGCGACACGCCTGCCTTGCTCATCTCGGAGATGACCCGCCCCAACTGGCGGATGGGCCACGTCAGATAGCCGTTGTAGGACAGGAACGCGATGTATGCGCCCGCGCTCAGCTCGCCCCGGATGGCAAAGACCGCGCCGAACACGACAAGCAACATAATCTGCAAATTGGCAATCAGGTCCGCAATGCTCCAGTAGCGACAGAACATTTTATTCACGCGGTCCCACAGCCCCATGTAGTAGCGGTTCTGGTTGTCGAATTTTTCCTTTTCGTAGACCTCGCGCCCGAACGCACGGACCACCCTCACGCCCGTCAGGTTCTCCTGCACGATGGCGGAAAGTTTTCCCTCGTTCTCGTCGCAAATCTCAAACTCGGGGCTGACTTTTTTGTGGAACAGGAGCGAGGTCGTCAGCAGGACCGGTATACCCGCCAGTGCGATCAGGGTCAGCCCGACATGGAGCGAGAACATGAAGAACAGCGACAGCGCAAGCATCACGACAATCCGGAACACCGCCACGAGTTGCTCGGACAGAAAGTCTTTGACCATGTTGACGTCGGACGTACAGCGCTGAATGATGTCCCCCGTGCGGTTCTTGCCGTACCAATCGTCGGGAAGTGCGAGCAGGTGGCGGAACACCTTATCGCGCATGGTTTTGACCAGTGTTTCGGCGGCTTTGGTATTGAACACGCGCGAGCCGTAAAAGAACGCGAAGCCGAACACGGCGATGCCGACGATGACAATACCGATTATCCAGAGGTTGTCCCGCAGGACCTCCGCCCCGCCCAGCCGCTCAAGCAGGTTGACGAGGAACGGCGGCAGGTCGAATGGTTCGCTTCCGAGGACAGAATCCACCGTCACGCGGACAATCTGCGGCGTGAGCATATTTGTCAGCGCCAGCCCGATTGTTGAAAGAATCGCGGCGAGGAACCACCGCTTCGAGCCGTCCAGAAAGGACGACACCAACCTCAGCCGACTGTTATTTCGTTTCAAAAAATCACCTCCTGAGACCTTGGGGCGTTGCCCCAACAAACAAACGCGATGTTGAGTGGTTCCCCACCCTCACCCATCGCCTTATTGTATGATGCGAAAGAAAATTTGCAAAAAGCTTTCCTTTTTTTGGAAAACTGTGATCGGTTGGTACAGATTTATCCCCCCTCATCAGTCGCTTACGCGCCAGCTTCCCCCCAAGGGGAAGCCTTTTTGCAAGATTTCTTTCGTATTTCACGACCTTCATAACAAGGCGTGTAAGCGAAAATATGAGAAAATGATTCTCTTTTGAAAATATTTCCAACTCTCTTTTTCATACTTCCCGAAGCCGCGCTTTTGACAGGTTTTTCCGTTGACAATATCAATGTAAGGCTATGTAATACCATTAAGGCAATACCGCGCAATTCCGATGGTGAAATCGCGAAGCCGGATTTTTCGTCAGACAATACAAAAATTCGCAGGCTGTAGCGCGGCTACAGGCAAGGATTTTTGTGAAGTATGACGGGAAAGGCGCGAGCGAGTGCGCCGATTGCGAATTGCGCGGTGTTGCCTTAAAACGAACAGCCCTATGCCGCAGATGATAAACCCTGTTTCGTCTTTCCCTGCGTCGCCGTAATAATCGAGCAAAATTCCCAACGCATACGAAAAAAATATTCCGCCTATCAGGAAAACCATTTCTTTGTTCGCCGTGAAACTTCCGCGTTTTTATCGTCGACAAGCGACATAAACCAATTAATTTTGGGGGCGTTGATCACGTTATGTATGATCTGTGCAAAAAGCAGCATCACGATGAAAAGAACGGTTTTTGCCGCGACGCTTATTTTAAACGTCGGAATAAAATATAAGCCGGTAAACATGATCTGGCTGAGTATATGGAACACCGTTACCCATCTCTTAACCGGTTGAAACTGATTGAAAAAAACGGCAAAAATCTGAAACGCACATCCCAGCGATACAAAAGCGGTTAAAATACCGGTTAACCAATCGGGTATGCCGATATACGTTGCAAGTTTTGCAAGATACACCGTGCCGACGGCGATAGAAATAAAGTATTCCAACGCCGCTTCGATGATATAGAGAAATCTGCTTGTTTTATAACGATCTTACATTGTTATTCTTCTTGATAAAAGGTTTTGCCGCCATTCTTGCTTAAAACAGCCCTTTTCAACATGATATTTACAATAATCAAACGTTTTCCGGAGAACACATATTCGACATTAAAACGTTTGACAATCCGTTTTCTCTTTCAATGCTTATTATAGGACAATTCTTGTTCTTATTCACTATATTTGAAAAAACCGAATCTTTTACATATCCTAAAACTCTAACCGCTCTTTTGCTGTTGCATATAACATTAGAGATGGATATATTCGTTAATCCGTCCGCCTCGTTTTGACCGTATGCTAAATCCTCCTCCCCTAATAAAAGCGTTGCATTAGTCGTTCCGTCTGCCAAATCGATGATTCCGTCTATAATAATATTATAAATACGGGTATTAACAGGCAACAATCTTAAAACGGCACACAAACTCGACCTTGCCACAACGTTGCGAATAATAATATCGTGAATATTTTTATCGCGTCTGGACCAATCGTTATGCATCACGTGCGTAGAACGTAAACTTCCGCCCTTATAGGATACGTTATTATTAGCAATAGCCGTAAGCGCAATCACGTCGTCTCCCGTTTCTCCCGTTATGTCGGAAATCATGATATCGTGGCAACCGTTGCGAATATCTATACCGTCCTGATTTTCAATGTTGTGCAACATTCCGTCGATTTCTTTCGACATGTTCGCGCAGAAATCAATCTGTTTTATCGTACCGTAAGAACATGCTTCCAGCGAAATCGCCCAAGCGTGTGAACAGACAATTTTCAAATTCTCTATGTTAAAGTTTTGTGCGTTGGCAAAGAGAATTCCGATATTGCGCCAATCTCCGCACTGAGATTCTCCTTCTACGCCCGCATCCGTACCGTATGTATAAGAATGTTTATCCCAGAATCCTATCTTTCCGATTTGCCTTCTTTCTTGCGGTATCCAAGTGCCGTATTTTACCAAATCCTCGTCTTTATAAGGGCAGGGACGAACAAGGTTTTTCGAACTGTCGCCCGTTGCTCTGGGATGATCTGCCCCTTCTAATATAGCCATCCCCTCGCCTTTTATGTGAATATTTTTTATTTCCTGCGGATCTTCTATTCCCATGCCGCAATTAGCCGTTCGGAAAAAATTATCCCTACATCTATCGGATAACTTAATTTTACAATTACGTATAATAATAAACGTATCTTCCGGCAATAAAATCGCCCGATCGAGCAACCAATACGTCCTCTCTTCCCCGTTTCTGGGCTCTCTGCTTGAAATAACCACTGTCCCGTCTTTCCCACGATTTTCAATCGCTTTTTCAATAATGACATTATCGTTTTCACCCGCAAAATCGTTTACAAATACCATTTTTCAACTCCGTTTTTATATATTTGTTATGATTGTTTCATCCATGTACTTTTATAGCTATTTTTCCGCTAAACTGTGCCGCTTTTCCGTTTTTACCAAGGGAGAAAAGTCTCTCCTTTCAATTTTAAAATTGCTTCCGCAAAAAAGTAATCGCCGTAAATAAATCGGGATATGCACGCCTCTGCCGTACATTTCGCTCCCCATTTGCAAAATCGAATCTTCTTGTTGCGTCCAATCGCACCAATTCTTTTCCATCGTCTGCAAAAGATTAAGGGCGGCGGTCAAATATTTTTATTCTCTTTTTAAGGCAATACCGCGTAATTCCGATGGTGAAATCGCGAAGCCGGATTTTTCGTCAGACAATACAAAAATTCGCAGGCTGTAGCGCGGCTACAGGCAAGGATTTTTGTGAAGTATGACGGGAAAGGCGCGAGCGAGTGCGCCGATTGCGAATTGCGCGGTGTTGCCTTAAAATTCCATCTGCCATGTTTGCACTGCGTATGGAAGGCTTCCCCTTGGGGGGAAGCTGGCGCGTAAGCGCCTGATGAGGGGGATAAATTTGATAAAAAGAAGGTAAGCACATGCCTTTTCCAAAATCCACCCGCACACCGTGAAAGCGGCACAAGTTGCAGGAAGCCCAAGCCCCGTGCGTTTTTTCTCTTTATTCCCCCCTTATCGCCACCGCCTCGCCGACCCGAACGGGGGTTTCCACGCCCTTCTCGGTTGCGTCCAGCAGTGCTTGCGGGGCGGCGATTGCGTCCCGCTCGACCAACAGCATAATCGTGCTCCCGCCGTATTGGAAGCACCCCTTTTCTTCGCCCCGCAGGACGTGGCATTCCCCGCTGTGCAGGTTGCAAATACGTCCCACCAACATCGCGCCGACCTCAATCTGGGTCAGCGTTCCGAACCGTTCGGTCACAATTTCCGTGCAGGCGCGGCAGTTCTCTGTGAAAACAGGCACCTGCTCCAGTGCGATCGGACGCACCGTATGCAAGCGCCCCCTGATAAAGCGGGTCGGTCCCTTGTTCCCCTCCTCCGCATAGCAATAGCGGTGGTAGTGATTGACGCAAAGACGGAATACGAACACCCAGCCGTCGCGGTAGCGTTCCGCCGCCTCCGCGCTCCCGAGCAATGCGGGCAGACGGTAAAGGCTCTGTTTGACGGGCAGAACCGTGTCGTCGGTTGCTCTGTAAACGCTGAGAAGCCCGTCGCACGGCGCAATCAGGTGCTCGGGCGAGCGGTCAATCGGGCGCAGTTCAGGTCGGATATGACGGCAAAAGCAGTCGTTGAAACACCGATACTTCTCGGGCAGATAGTCCGCGCGGTCAATTCCGTTTTTGCGGAAGAAGCGCCCGATCATGGGCTTGGAGAGCGGCGAGTCCAGAAACGCGCCGCAACTCTTTGACACCCACCGCGCACTGAGCTGGCGCAGAATCGCCCGTCCGGAGACGGTATGGTAGAGAAAGCGCAGTCCCGCACTCTCGCGCGCCGGCTTTGTTTTCTGTTTTTCCATTATCCCACCCGATGCTTGAAAATGAAGTAATAGAGAATAAAAAGCGCAACCTCAAACACGCCGATTCCCACCATCAGGAGCACACCCTTTGTCCCCGGCTTGGGAATCTGAATGCGCGACACGAACAGGAATCCGGTTATCACAATGCTGATAAAGTAGAGCACCGCGATATCGGCGGGCGAAAAGATGTACTGAAGCAGCATAACCGACGGAAAGATCAGAGACGCCGTGGTCACAGGAACACCCGTGAAGTATTTACGCGGGCAACTTTCGGTCTTTTGCCGCTCTTCCTCTTCCACGTTGAAGTATGCCAAGCGGATCAGCGCCGCAAGGACATAGAGAATCAGGCAGGCAAACAGCAGACCGTACAACAGCTTTCCAATCCAAATCGGTGCGCCGCTCGGTGCAACCTTTTTCAGGAACAGCTCGTTCTTAATCAGAGACGCACCGATGCAGGCGGGCAGAACGCCGAATGCAACCAGATCGGAGAGCGAATCGATCTGCACGCCGAACTTCTTCTCGTTCTCGGTTCTGTCCTGCTTGGTGCGCGCGACCTTGCCGTCGAACGCGTCGAACAGACCGCACAGCAGGAGGAAGAAGATGCCGATGAATGGATGTCCCTTCCCCCACAGCGACACCAAGATTCCCGAGCTTGCCGAGAGAAGAGACAGGTAAGTGAGCACCACGGTATAATTGTAAACGCCGATCATAGCCGATTTCTCCTTTTTCTTAGCATTGCAAATTTTATCAGCACCGAAACGCCGCAGATCAGAATGCAGCTGTAAAATGACACCGAACGACTGAGCAGCTCCAGATGTCCTGCTTCCGAGGCGCTCAACACACTGCCGTAGCAATCCAGCATCAGATAGTCGGAAACGCCCATCGCGCCGGGAATCGGCACGCAGTTGGAACCGAGCACCACAAAGCCCTGCAGAACCCAGATGTCAAACGCCTGCGCGGGATCGCCGCCCGCCGCAAGGAATACAAACGAGGTCACGGCAATCTGTGCTGCGCGCTGAAAGAAATTGAACAGGAACGCGCTGAACAGCATTTTCCCGCGCCCCTTCAGCATCTGCGCGTAGCGGGCATAGTCCTCCATGTAATTGCGCAGCTTTGCGCGCTTCTCTTCGGGCTTTCGGAGCAGGTGCAGGCGCGCGAGCAGGCGCAGAAACGCGTCGCAGATGCGGTGCAGGGTGCGTTCCTTTTTCAGAAGCATCACAAAGAACGTTGCCAACACCACCTGAATCACGACCCCGACAACGATCAGAATGCGGGAAAACATTCCGAACTGCAGAAACAGTTGCGGGCGCAGGCACAGGCAGATCAACGCAATGGCGAGGATTGCCAACGTATACATCACCAGATTGACCACCAACGCCACGGCAGTGACCATCCCCGGGATGCCATCCTTGATCATGAAGTACGCGCTTGCGGGCTGTCCGCCCGTTGCCGAGGGCGTAATGGCGGAAAAATAGATGTCCCCCGCCGACCAGAGAAACCCTTTCGCGGGACTCTTACGGTAGCCGAAACTGCGCGTGATATCCAGAAGGGCGCCCCCCTCCAACAGGATAAACGCCAGCATACAGGCAACGGCGGCAATCAGCCACGCGGGATTCGCACCGCCGATATAAGCCGCGAAATCGGAGACCGAAAAGTCCTTGATCTGCGCGGTGACCGCCCAGAAAGTCAGGGCGGCGATCAGCACAAACAGCAGGGTAAAGAGCCAACTCTTCTTCCCTGTCGGCGCTGCGGGGGTCGCCTCCTTTACGGTCGGCTCTTCCCGGAAAAGTTCCCGCTCGGTTTGCGGGTCACGGTTCTGATTCATTCACAATTCCTCAATCAAGCGTCGGGCGCACGTCCGGATAACAGTCGGGCGCGCGTTTTGCAAAAGACGGCTCCAGAGCGCGGAACAGGCGTTCCGTGCAAAACGATCGGGTCAGCAGATATCCGAGTTCCACTGCCAGAATCCCGCCGAGCACGTCGGGCAGATAGTGCTGTTTTATCAGCACGGTGGAGGCGAACACGCAAAGCGACAGCACCCCGTTGGAAATTCGCACGGACTTTGGCAGTTCCCGCACCTTCCACACGGCGCGGAAGGAAAGCCAACTCGCCATGCAATGGATGGACGGAAACAGGTTGTCGGGTTGGTCGACGCGGTAAATCCACCGCACGAGTGCGTTCCACAGCCCGCCGCCCGTAACTTCGGGGCGCACGATTACGGTCGGGAACGCCAGAAAACAGACAAGGCAAACGGTTTTGGCAATGAGGTTGACCGACAGCGTTTCATAGCAGAGCCTCCGATTATAGCGCAGGGTCAGGAAGTACCCCAAACCCCATTGCAGATACGCGAGAACATAAAATAGGACAAAAAAAGGGACAAACGGAATCAGGCGGTCAAGCGGGGTCTGAAAAAAGGTTGTCACTACCGGACGAGCCAACAGTCTGGTTCCGAAAAAGACAAAGTAATTATAAATCGGGATCACAACCGACGGAATCCACGCATACGGAGGATAGAAGCGTGCAAAGGCTTCCGCCGCTCTTGCAAAAGACTGTTTTTTCATGCTTCCTCCCATACGATTACTTCCTATAGTATACCATACTCTCCCCGGAAAGTCAACCTTTTTTCGCACATCGGAATTTTCCCCGAAAAAAAATTTGCAAAAACCGTTTTTATATGGTATACTGTTTTCAGTTAGTTATGACTAACCAGAAGGGAGTCACCATGTCCGAAGCCTTGCTCATCGACAATTACTCGCCAACGTTGGCGGGTCTGAAAACCGGAAACCTGTTCGCCTGCCCCGCCGAGGACGTCGGCAGTCTGCGGGAAAGTCTGCGTCGGCTGAATTGGGTTCTCGTCCCGCGCGGCGTGCGCATTCTGCCCGTCCGCTACCTTGAAGAACGGGTATTGATTTATCTTTATCGCCCCGCCCGCCTGCGCAAAGACCTTGCCAACGGTACGGCAAGGGAAATTCTTTCCTCCCGCGGTTACCCCGCTGAGGACTCCGAGCGCTGTGTGGTCGAACTGATGCGGCGCCTGCGCGCGGACGGTGCCTTTGAATCGGACGGAATGACACATGGGTCGTTCCGGTTCGTTTATCAACTAACCTGAACTTTTTCTATCCGGTAGCGGAGAGAGCGCAAGCGCACAAATCC
>CAZVYZ010000024.1:0-26694 GCA_964630695.1 uncultured Ruminococcus sp. | reverse complement strand
CCGCTTTGCCAATCCCGCTGGACGGGATTGGACGCGGAGCAGCCGGAATGCGTAGAGCGTATACGGCTACATGGAAAATCCGCACCACAAAAACATAGGGGGGAAAATCCCCCTTGGTTAAGGCAATACCGCGTAATCCCGATGGTGCAATCACGAAGTCGATTTTTTCGTCAGACGATACAAAAATTCGCAGGCTGTAGCCGTGCTACAGGCAAGGATTTTTGTGAAGTATGACGGGAAAAGCGCGAGCGAGTGTGCCAATCGCAGATTGCGCGGTATTGCCTTAAAGTTCTTGAAAGTCTTGAAAACATCTTTCAAGAAGTTTTCAAGTGGGGTTCGGGGCAACGCCCCGAGGTCTTTCTTCGCTGTTTTTGACTTTTTTGGGGGGAGTTCGATAGAAATTTCCAAAAGGCACTTGTTTTTTTTTGCCTTATGTATTATAATATAAAGATGGAGACAGAAAGAAAAAAGCCCCCGCGCAGAGCAGTGACGCGGGGTGATGAGGAGGATTTCTGCATGAAAATTCTGGTTATCAACGCCGGCAGTTCGTCCATCAAGTATCAGTTAATCGATATGGAGACCGAGCAGGTGCTGGCAAAGGGACTGTGCGACCGCATTGGGATTGCGGGCGGCAACTTCAAGCACAAGGTCGAGGGCAGAGAGGACTACAAACTCGACGTGCAGATGAAGAATCACGCGGAGGCGGTCCAACTGGTTCTGGACACGTTGGTTTCTCCCGAGCATGGGGTTATCAAGTCGCTGTCCGAGATTTCGGCGGTCGGACACCGTGTCCTGCACGGCGGAGAGAAGTTCTCCGGCTCGGTGGTCATCGATGAAAAGGTCATCGCCACCATTGAGGAGTGCTGTGAACTGGGACCGCTCCATAACCCCCATAACCTGACGGGAATCCGCGCGTGCGAAAAACTGATGCCCGGCGTGCCGCAGGTTGCGGTCTTTGACACCGGCTTCCATCAAACGATGCCCGATTACGCGTATCTTTACGCGCTTCCCTACGAATACTACGAAAAGTACCACATCCGTCGTTACGGCTTCCACGGAACCAGCCACCGCTATGTCAGCATGCGCGCGGCGGAAATGCTCGGCAAGAAGCCGGAGGAGTTGCGGATTGTGACCTGCCACCTGGGCAACGGTTCGTCCATTGCGGCGGTGAAGAACGGCAAGTGCTATGATACCACCATGGGTCTGACCCCGCTTGAGGGAATCCTCATGGGAACGCGGTGCGGCTCGATTGACCCCGCCATCGTCCCGCTTCTGATGAAGAAAGAGAACCTCACGCCCGATGAGATTGATACGATTATGAACAAGAAGTCGGGTATTCTCGGTCTGACGGGCGGCGTAACGAGCGACAACCGCGACATCGAAGAGGGCGCGCGGAACGGCAATAAGCGCTATCAGTTGATTGAGGCAATGTTGGTCCATCAACTGACCAAGTACATCGGCGGCTATGCCGCGGCGATGGGCGGCGTTGACGCAATCGTGTTTGCGGGCGGCATCGGTGAAAACAATCCGCACTACCGCAGCCGTGTGGCGGACAACCTCGCATTCCTCGGCGTGAAGATTGACGAGGAAACGAACCGGAAAGCAAAGCGCACCTCGGTGGAATATGACATCTCCGCTCCTGACGCGCGCGTGAAGATGCTGGTTATTCCGACAAACGAGGAACTGATGATTGCGAAAGACACCGAGGAACTGACCCGCGGTCTGTGCAAATAAATTGATATTCAAAGGAGATACTGTCATGACGGTGGAAGAAATCAAACAGGAAATTTGTGAGGTCGGACACAGACTGTACGACCACGGCTTCGTTGCCGCAAACGACGGCAACATTTCGGTCAAGGTTGGACCGAACGAATACTACTGCACCCCGACGGGCGTTTCCAAAGGCTCGCTGACGCCGGATATGATTATCAAAATCGACGGTGAGGGCAACAAGTTGGAGGGCAAACTGAACCCGTCCTCGGAGATTAAGATGCACCTGCGCGTTTACCGCGAGCGTCCCGATGTCAATGCGGTTGTGCATGCGCATCCGCCGGTGGCAACGGCGTTTACGGTTGCGGGCATTCCGCTTGACCGCTACATTCTGCCGGAAGCGGTTCTGACGATTGGGGATATTCCGACCTGCGCTTACGGCACGCCGTCGACCATGGAGATTCCCGATTCGCTGATGCCCTATATTCAGGAGCATGACGCGTTCATGCTGAAGAATCACGGTGCGCTGACGGTTGGCAACACGCTGACCCGCGCGATGTTCACGATGGAGGAAGTGGAATTCAACGCGAACATTATGAAGATGGCGATGGAACTCGGCAAAATTGAGGAGATTCCCGCCGACCAGATGGTCAAGTTGATGGACCTGCGCGTGAAGATGGGCTTCCCGGGCAAGCACCCCGGCTACAAGTCCGCCGAGGAGCGCGCCAAAGCCGACCCGAACAGCACGTTGAACACGATGAAATAAGAAGAAAACTTGGGGGAGAGGGGACTCTCTTTGAAAGAGGGTCCTCTCTCCCCGAAACACTTCCGTATAAGCCCCCCGCCGTTACAAGCGAATCAATTTTTCGCCTGTGTAGCGGCGGGGGGCTTATGGGATTGAGCGGTGCGGGATTTCTAAGGGGCGTTGTCTCAGAGGTCCAGCACCTGTTGGTAAACCGTATTTTTCGGAACGCCGCGGTCTTTGGCGGCTTTTTTGATTGCGTCGGATTTGCTCATTCCCTGCGCGACGTAGAATGCGACGTGCGCGGGAACGTCCATGTCTGCCCAGAAAACGGCGCCGGTTATCGTTGCTTTGGGGGCGCCGTCCACGACCAGAACGTACTCCCCACGCGGGTCGGTTTCCGTATAATAGGCAACCGCTTCGCCCAGCGTCATGCGCAGGACCTCCTCGTTCCGCTTGGTCAGTTCACGGCAGAGCGCCACGCGACGCTCCGTGCCGAATGCCGCCGCGAGGTCCGCAAGCGTTGCGCGGAGTTTGTGCGGCGCTTCGTGAAACAGCATGGTCCGCCGCTCGCACCGCAGGTCCTCCAAACGCTCCCTCCGTTCGGCTTTGTTGACCGACAGGAAGCCCTCAAAGCAGAAGCGCCCCGTCGGAAGCCCCGAGAGGGTCAGGGCGGTGATGGATGCGACGGGACCCGGGACCGAGGTCACGGGGATGCCGCGCTCGGCGCAGAGCGCCACAAGGTCCTCCCCGGGGTCGCTGATGGCGGGGGTTCCCGCGTCTGTGACGAGCGCGCAGGATTCTCCGTTTGCCAACCGCGCGGCAATGACCTCGCCGCGTTCCCGTTTGTTGTGTTCAAAATAGGAGACCATCGGGCAGTGAATATCAAAGCAGGCGAGCAGTTTTGCGGTGTTTCGGGTGTCCTCGGCGGCAATGAAATCCACCTCGCCCAACACTTTGACCGCGCGCGGGGAGAGGTCGGACAGGTTCCCGATTGGGGTGGCGACCAGATACAGCGTCCCGCCCTCGACGCGGTTTTTTTCTTCGTCTCGGTCGTTGGTTGAGGTCGGATTCATAAGCGGTACTCCTTTCACAAAACGCATTTTTACGCATAAACTGTCAGCAGAGTTGACGGCGAACAAACTGAGGAAAAACCGGGAGGAAACAGTATGGCAATCAAAATTTACGTTGACCAAGGGCATAACCCCGAAAACCCGAACGCGGGGGCGGAGGGGAACGGTCTGCGGGAGCAGGACATCACCTACCGCGTGGGAAAAGCGCTCGGGGAGCTGTTACGGGCGAACGGAAACTTTGAGGTGCGCGAGTCGCGCCCGACGCCCACGACGTCACTCGGGAACAGCAACAACACGAGCCTGCAGGCGCGTGTGCGTGATGCGAACGAGTGGGGGGCGGACTACTTCATCAGCCTGCACACCAATGCGTCCTCGAACCCCGATGCGACGGGTAGCGAGGCGTTTGCTTACCAAGAGAATTCCGCCGCGTTCCGTTTGGGGGAGGATATTCTCGCGGGTTTGAACCGTCTCACGGGGTTACGCAACCGCGGGATGAAAGTTCGCCCGGGGCTATACGTTCTGCGCCGCACGGCGATGCCTGCGGTTTTGGTGGAACTTGGTTTTATCTCGAACCCGTCCGACGCGCAGTTGATGGACTCGCGCCCCGATTTATTTGCGGACGGCATTTACGCGGGGATTCTGGAATATCTGGGGCTGTAGACCTTGGGGCTTAATACCTTGGGGCTTTGCCCCAAGCCCCACTTAAAAACTTCTTGAAAGAAGTTTTTAAGGATTTCAAGAACTTTAACTAAGGGGATTTTACCCCCATGTTTTTGTGGCGCTGATTTTGGTGTAGCCGTATTCCGTGCTGCTATTTCCGGCTGCTCCGAGCCAAATCCCGTCGAGCGGGATTTGGACGACTGTCGTCTCTCTCCGCTACCGGATAGAAATGGTTCAAGTTAGTTGAGGAAATGGGTATTATAACAATTTGGGCGGGATTGCTTAATCGCTCAGGTGTTCGATTTCAACGGTTACGGTGATACCTGCACAGCCCCAGAGGATGCCCCGAAAGACCTTGAAAACGGTCAGGGAGACGGTTGCGGGGGAAATCAGGTGAGCGGTGCAGACGGTGACGAATGCGAGAATCCGGACGGCGCTGACGGCAAGCGAAACGATGTCTGGAATCCGTTGGGTCGACTCCTCATAGTCGCCCTCCGTCAGGAAATACGCGCCCTTGACCGCCAGAAAATCGGCAAGAAAGCAGGGGAGGGAAAAGGCGATGCCAAGCAGAATCAGCGCCCACCGCGCCAGTCCGCCGAACATATCCCGCTCTCCTGCCCGCACCTCACCCACAATCAAGGAAACCAACAGCACAGCGGTCAGAGCCACCAGTCCGCCCAACAACACTCCAAATAAAACCCGAGTTCTTTTCTTCATAAGTACCACCATTAAAAAATAATTTCCGCCCGACCTCCAAAAGGTTTTTGCCGCCCAAAGCGACAAAAACTTTCCCGCAATGGACCCCCGTTCAAAATATTTTTCAAACATAGTCCCCACTGAACGGGGGTCCATTGTGGGAAAGTTCGGGGAGGGTCAGGGAGGCTTGGAGGGTAGGGAGACCCTTTCAAGGGGACTCCCTGCGCCTCCAAGGTCTTTCTTTCCCTCTCAATCCTCGTCATCCAAACGAAGCACTGCCATAAAGGCTTCGGGGGAGACCTGAACCGAGCCGAGTTGACGCATCTTTTTCTTGCCCTCTTTTTGCTTTTCCAGTAACTTCTTTTTCCGCGTGATGTCGCCGCCGTAGCATTTCGCAAGCACATCCTTGCGCATTGCCTTGACCGTCTCGCGGGCAATAATCTTGGAACCGATTGCCGCCTGAATCGGAATTTCAAACAGTTGGCGCGGAATGTTGTCTTTCAGTTTCTCGGCAATTTTGCGCGCACGCGCGTATGCCTTGTCCTCATGGACGATGAATGACAGCGCATCCACCTGGTCGCCGTTGAGCAGGAAATCCAATTTCACCAATTTGCTCGGCTCGTAGCCTTTCAGTTCGTAGTCCAGAGAAGCGTACCCGCGCGAGCGGCTCTTCAAGGCATCGAAAAAGTCGTAAATAATTTCGTTCAGCGGCAGGTCATAGTGTAATTCCACCCGCGTCTGGTCCAGATATTTCATGTCGTGGAATACCCCGCGACGGTCCTGACACAGGTCCATCAACCCGCCCACATAGTCCACCGGCGTGATGATTCCCGCCTTGACCACAGGCTCCAGTGCCGATTCAATCTGGTCGGCGGACGGGTAGTTCGACGGGTTGTCTATCATCACCGTTTCGCCGCTTTTCAGTTTGATTTCGTAAATGACGCTCGGCGCAGTCGTAATCAGGTCCAGATTGAATTCCCGTTCCAAACGTTCCTCAATGATTTCCATATGGAGCAGTCCCAAAAATCCGCAACGGAACCCGAACCCGAGCGCCACCGAGGTTTCCGGCTCAAACAGGAGCGCGGCGTCGTTCAGACGGAGTTTTTCCAAAGCGTCGCGCAAGTCTCCGTACCGTGCGCCGTCGGCGGGGTAAATGCCCGCGTAAACCATCGGTTGGACCGCTTTGAACCCGGGGAGCGCCTGCGCGGTCGGATTTGCCGCAAGCGTCACCGTGTCGCCCACGCGCGTGTCACCGATGTTCTTGATGGACGCGGTGAGATAACCGACCTCGCCCGCCGAAAGCGACCCGCAACGCGCCAGCCCGAACGGTTCCATCGTTCCGACCTCCACCACGTCAAACTCCGCGCCCGTGCTCATCAGACGGATGCGGTCGCCTGCTTTGACCGAGCCGTCCACCACGCGCAGATTGACCACCACGCCGAGGTAACTGTCGTAATAGGAGTCGAAAATCAAAGCCTTGAGCGGGGCGTTCTCGTCCCCCTCGGGCGCGGGAATCTGCGAGACGACCGCCTCCAGCACGTCCTCCACGTTCAGTCCCGTTTTTGCCGAGACGGCGGGACAACCCTCGGCGGGAATGCCGATGACCTCCTCAATCTCGTCCTGACAGCGTTTGACGTCTGCCGATGGGAGGTCGATTTTGTTGATTACAGGGACAATCTCTAAGTTGGCGTCCACAGCAAGATACGCGTTTGCCAGTGTCTGTGCCTCAATGCCCTGCGTGGCGTCCACGACCAAAAGCGCCCCCTCGCAGGCGTTCAGTGACCGCGAAACCTCGTAGTTGAAGTCGACGTGACCGGGGGTGTCGATGAGGTTGAATACGTAATTTTCACCGTTTTTTGCGGTGTAGTTCAGTTTGACCGCGCGCGCCTTGATGGTGATGCCGCGCTCGCGCTCCAAGTCCATATTGTCAAGCAACTGGTCCTCCATGTCGCGCTTCTCCACGGTGCGGGTCAGTTCCAGAATGCGGTCCGCAAGCGTGGACTTGCCGTGGTCGATGTGTGCGATGATGGAAAAATTGCGGATATGCTCCTGCCGTTCGGATTTCTGCACTGTATAAACCAAACCTTTCAAAGGATTCATCTCCTTATTATACCGCATTTTGCGCGCAAGTGCAAGTGGTTTGCAATATTTTTCCTGAAAAAGCCCGAAAAAACGAAAAAAGAACAAAAAAAGTCTGAAAAAATCCAATGAGTGTCTTGAAAAATTCCGTAAAATGGTTTATACTGTATACAAAGAACAGGCGGGCAGACGGTCCGCCGCAAAAAAGGACGGGAGAATCATGAAAAAAATGAAAGTTGCCGTAATCGGTTACGGTGGTATGGGCGGTTGGCACACCGAGAAACTCTTGAAGAGCGACGTTGCCGAACTTGCCGGTGTTTACGACATCAGACGGGAGAGAAACGAACTTGCCGAGAGCCGCGGAATTCATGCCTATGGCTCCCTGCGCGAACTTTTGCAGGACCCCGAGGTGGAACTGGTTACCGTTGCGGTCCCGAACGACGCGCACGAGGATGTAGTGGTCAAAGCACTGAACGCGGGGAAGAATGTCATTTGCGAAAAGCCGGTTGCGCTGTCGCTGGAATCGCTGAACCGCATGATTGCGGCGGCGGAGAAGAACCATGTTCATTTCTCCACGCACCAGAACCGCCGCTGGGACGTGGACTACCTCGCCATGAAGCAACTGCACGATTCGGGCGAGTTGGGACGGGTCATCAATGTGGAGTCCCGTATTCACGGCAGCCGCGGCATTCCCTCCGACTGGAGAGGGGAGAAAGTCCACGGCGGCGGAATGCTCTATGACTGGGGCATTCACCTTATCGACCAGATGCTGATGATCTTCGGCTTTGAGAACGTCGAAAGCGTTTACTGCATCTGCGACCACATCACGAATCAGGAGGTGGACGACGGCTTCCGTCTGGACCTCAACTTCAGAAACGGACAGCGCGCAACGGTGGAGGTCGGGACCTATAACTTCATCGCCATGCCACGTTTCTACATGCGGGCGGAAAAGGGCAGTGCGCTGATTACCGACTGGCGTGAGGAGGCGCAGGTGGTGCGTTGCACGCACTGGCACGAGAGCGAAGTCCTGCCCGTGGAAACGGCAGCGGGATTGACCAAGACCATGGCGCCGCGCGACGGAATCACAACCGAAACCTACCGTCTGCCCAAGCCGCAATCGGACGTTCACGATTACTATCGCAACTTCATTGCGGCAATCCGCGGGGAAGCGCCCCAGTGCGTGACCTACGACCAGATGCGGACCGATTTGCGGGTTATTCTTGCGGCGTTTGAGTCGGCGGAAAGCGGAAAGACCGTAAAACTCTGAGAATTTGAAAAATCAAAAGGTCGCGGAGCATTCCGCGACCTTGTTATATTCAGCGGTTTTCCGTTTCGGCAACGTCACGAGGACGGAACAGAAGCGAAATGCACCAGATACCTGCGAGTGCCACGACGGTATAAATGATTCGCGCGACAACAGAGGTCTGCCCGCCTGTGATCCAAGCCACGATGTCAAACTTGAACAGTCCGATACTGCCCCAGTTCAAAGCGCCGATAATGGTGAGAATCAGCGCGATACGGTCCATAATCATGCTCGTTCATCTCCTTTTCTCATGATTCAATGTTAGTATGTGCCGCATGCCGCTTTTTATCCGAAAATTTTTCGGTTAATTTTTGTTTTTGCCGTTCCATTTTGGGCGCGGATATGGTATAATAATAATATACGCCGCTGTGACAGACGGCTCGGAAAGGAACATTCTATGCGGATTCTGGCAATCGGAGACATCGTGGGCAGTGTGACGGTGAGGTATCTGGAAAAAACGCTTTGGCGTGAGAGGGAAGCGCGGAAAATCGATTTTGTGATTGCGAACGGCGAGAACGCCGCCGAGATTCGCGGTATCAATGCCGATGAAGCGAAGCGGCTGCTTGACGCGGGCGTGGACGCCATGACGCTCGGCAACCATGCGTTCGGTCAGCGAGACATCATTCCGCTGCTGGAATCCGACCCGCGCGTCATCCGTCCTGCCAATTTCCCTGCCGCTGCCCCGGGGAACGGCTACACGGTTTTGAATCTTTCGGGGTGGCGCGTGCTTTGCGTCAACGTGTGCGGCAGGGTCTATATGGACGCATTTGCCGACCCGTTTGAAACGGTGGAGAAAATTCTTGCCCGCGAAAAAGGGAAGTATGACGTTTCCGTTCTGGACATTCACGCCGAAGCCACGAGCGAGAAATGGGCGATTGCCCGCGCGTTCGACGGCAACATTTCGGTGATGTACGGTACGCACACCCACGTGACCACTGCCGACGAGCAGGTTTTGCCGAACGGCTCGATGTGGCAGACCGACCTCGGCATGAGCGGTCCCACAGACGGAATCATCGGTACGGACACCGCGAGCGTGACCAACCGTTTCCGCACGCTTCTGCCCACGCGGCTTGAAGTAGCAAAGGGACCCGTTGCGGTACACGGCACGGTGTTTGACCTGTCGGCAAAGCGGGCGGATCGGGTCATATTCTGAAAGGAGATACTGCTATGGGAAAGCATACGGGCAAGTCGCGCGGTCTGCTCGGCTATTTTGTGCGCAAAAAGCAAGAGCATGACGCTTTTTTGCAGGATGTTGCCGCAACGGTGCATGCGGTGAAGAGCCGTGACCCTGCCGCAAGGAGTACGGCGGAGGTTCTGTTCCTTTATTCCGGCGTCCATGCGGTGATTGCGCATCGCAAGGCGCACAAGTTGTTGGAGGATGGGCATCCGTTTCTCGCGCGCGTGGTGAGCCAGACCGCCCGTCACTTTACGGGCATTGAGATTCACCCGGGGGCAAAGATTGGCAAGGGATTGCTGATTGACCACGGCATGGGGGTTGTCATTGGTGAGACTGCCGAAATCGGCGACAACTGCACAATCTATCAGGGCGTAACGTTGGGCGGGACCGGCAAGGACGTTGGCAAGCGGCACCCGACGCTCGGGGACAACGTGATGGTCGGCGCGGGGGCAAAGATACTGGGACCCGTGACCATCGGTTCGGGCAGTAAGGTTGCGGCAAACGCGGTGGTTCTGCACGAGGTTCCTGCGGACTGCACGGCGGTCGGCATCCCTGCAAAAGTGGTACGGCGCGGTGGGCAGCGGGTCAACGACATGGACCAGATTCACATTCCCGACCCCGTTGCGCAGGAACTGCGGCGGTTACAGAAAGAGATTGACGGACTGGAAAAAGCGGAGGACTGACATGGAGCGGGGACGTTTCATCGTATTTGAGGGGATTGACGGTGCGGGCAAGACCACGCACATCTCTCTTTTGGCAGAGTATTTGCGGGGGCAGGGCAGGCGGGTTGCGGTGACTGCCGAGCCGACCGACGGGGAGACGGGGAAGATGCTTCGCCGTGCGCTGTCGGGTGCGGTTCCGAGTACGCCGTGCGAGCTGGCTGCGCTGTTTGTGTTGGACCGCATTCGGCACAACGCCGCGCCCGACGGAATTGAGGCGCTGTTGGCGTCCGGCGTTGACGTGATTTGCGACCGCTACTACTACTCAACGCTTGCGTATCAGGGGAGTGAGACGGACCTTTCATGGGTAGCGGAGATGAATCTCTCCTGTCCTGCCATCCGCCGTCCCGACTTATGCGTTTTTTTGGACCTGACGCCCGAGGAAAGTCTTGCGCGGATTGACGCGCGCGGGGAGGCGCACGAGATTTACGAGACGCGTGAAAAACTCTCTGCCGTTCGGTCGAAATTCTTTCAGGTTTTTGATTTGCTGAACGGACGTGACCGCATTGCAATTGTCAGTGCTGCCGGCTCAATCCCCGAAACGCAGACTCTTATCAGAAAAATTATAGAGAGATGAAGAAGACCTTGGAGGGAGAGGGACCCCCTTGAAAGGGGATTCCCTCTCCCTCCAAACCTCCCTCACCTCCCCTAACTTCCCCCACGACCCCGCCATTTACGAAGTGAAATTTTGATTCGCTTTGTTTGGTGGCGGGGTCGTGGGGGAAGTTTTTGCCGTTTGGGGAGGTAGGGGTTTGTTACAGAGTGCGGCTATCGCGCTCGTTTGGTGGGTGGAAGTTTATTCCTATCATCGGATGAACATTACATTTTGACCTGTGCGGAACGACACACGGGTCGTTCCCTACGGATTACGACCTTATAAGGTTAAAATCTTTTGAAACTTTTTGGAGATAAATCTTCTTGAAACTGTTTGGGAATCAATTTTCCTGAAAATGGGACTTTGTAGGGAACGACACATGGGTCGTTCCGTTTCGGTTGGAAGATACTTGCTGACGACTATATGATACCATATGTGGGTGCCGAGATTCCGCCTGCCGGCGCCCCTACGGGGTTCGACTCCGCGGCATTGTTTGATTTTACCGCTTGATTTTTAGCAGTGGTGCCGCTCCGCTCAGAATGACATAGAGGGCTGTTTGTTATGTGGGTTATATAGTTTTGGGGTTATAAAGTATCTGTATACAAGTAACGAACTAAAGTAACTTTAACAACTTTTAGATTATATCCTACCGCATGGTTACCATCGGTGTCATTCTGAGCGGAGCGGCACAATAGGCAAAAAGGCGAGCAATACAGCCCCTACCCGCCGCGGAGTCGAACCCCGTAGGGGCGCCGGCAGGCGGAATCTCGGCACCCACATAACAGGCAACATCCGAAACGATTTTTTCCCATAAACCGAGCGCGATAGCCGCACTTTTCATATTCCACCTCCCACCCGAAACGAAAAACTTCCCCCACGACCCTGCCACCACGAAAAGCGAATCAAATCTTCGCTTCTGTAATGGCGGGGTCGTGGGGGAAGTTAGGGGAGGCGAGGGAGGTTTGGAGGGAGAGGGAATCCCCTTTCAAGGGGGTCCCTCTCCCTCCAAGGTCTTTTTCCGCTTCCCCTTAACTCAACTCCTCGATTCCACGGAGTTCGTCCGATGAAAAAGAGACGTTGCGGAGGGCGGCGAGGTCGTCGAGAATCTGCTCGGATTTTGACGCACCAATCAGAACCGAGGTCACGGCACCGTCCCGTAGGTCCCAAGCAAGCGCCATTTGCGCCAAGGATTGCCCGCGTGCCGCGGCAATGTCGGCAAGTCCCCGAATTTGCGCCAGACGCTCGGGGGTCAGCACGTCCGCGTGCAGAAACCTGCCGTCGGTCGCAATGCGGCTGTCCGCGGGAATGCCCTTGAGATAACGGTCCGTAAGCAACCCCTGCGCCAAGGGACTGAACGCTATGATGCCCTTGCCGAGCCTGACCGCAGTCTCTTTTAACCCGTTGCGCTCAATCGTGCGGTCGAAAATCGAGTAGCGGTTCTGGTTGATGATGAACGGACAATGCAATTCCGCCAGAATCGCACATGCCGCCTCCAGACGTGCCCCGTCGTAGTTGGAAAGCCCCACATAAAGCGCCTTGCCGCTTCTGACCGCCTGCGCAAGCGCACCCATCGTCTCTTCCAGCGGCGTCTCGGGGTCGGGGCGGTGGTGGTAGAAGATGTCCACGTAGTCCAGTCCCAACCGTGAAAGACTTGCGTCAAGACTTGCAAGCAAATACTTTCGGCTGCCCCAATCCCCGTAGGGACCGTCCCACATCGTGTAGCCCGCCTTGGTGCTGACAATCAACTCGTCGCGGTAAGCGCCGAATTCTTCGCGCAGAATGCGACCGAAGTTGCGCTCCGCCGCACCCGCCTCGGGACCGTAGTTGTTGGCAAGGTCAAAGTGCGTGATGCCGTGGTCGAACGCGGTGAAGCAAAGCGCTTTCATGTTCTCATAGGGCGAGGTGTCGCCGAAGTTGTGCCATAGCCCGAGGGAAACGGCGGGGAGTTTCAGCCCCGATGAGCCGCAACGGTTGTAAATCATGTCGGTGTAACGGCTTTCATTAGCAGTATACATAATCGATTCTCCTTTCAGTTGTAGCGGAACAGAATTTTCTGGATGTCCGCGTCAAACATATTTGCCTGTGTCACGGTGGTCATGGCGGTGGAAATGGGGGCGGAACCGACGTCGTCACCCGTTGCAAGCGCCGCCGCGTTCCGAACGCCGAGATAGCCGATGGCAAATGGATTCTGAACAATCAGGGCGTCCATTTCGCCGCTCTCCAACATCCCGACCGAAACAACGTTGGAGTCGAACCCGATGCTGCGGACGCGGTCGGAACAGCCGAGTTCACGGATGGCGTTCCCGACCCCGAGTGTCATCCACTCGTTGAAGCCGACCAGAACGTTGATTTCGGGGTGGGCGGCGAGAAGTTCCCGCGCGCCGGCTGTGGCGCTTGCTTCGTTGCTGTCGGCGGTGACCGTTGCCACGATTTCCGCATTTGCAATGCCCGCCAGACAGGCGCGGAAGCCCTCTTCGCGGCGTTGTCCGTTGGCGGTGTCGGTCAGGTAGTTGACCAGACCGACGCGGATTTTCGCGCCGTCCGCAGGTGTGAAATCCACAGCCGCGCGTGCCGCCGCCGTGCCTGCTTCATAGTTGTCGGTCCCGATAAACAGACTGACGAGCGGGCTGTTGACGTTGCTGTCGATGGTAATGACTTTCACACCGCTCCGCACGGCGTCGTTTACCGCCGCCGCATTTTTGTCGTAGTCGATGGCGGAAAGCACGATGACATCCGCGCCGTTTTTGACCGCGTCCGCAATCATGCGGTTCTGCGCTTCATAGTCCTCCTCATTTTCGGGTCCCTCAAAGGTTACCGACACGTTGTATTCGGTTGCAGCCGAATCCACGCCGCTTCGCACCGCGTGCCAGAAATCGGAGTCCACTGCCTTGACAATGACCGCAATCTGCGGGACCTTGTCACTGTTCCCGTAGCAGGCGGCAAGCGGCAGGCAAAAGAGGGAAAGAGCAAGCAGAAAAGCAATGCGTCTACCGTGTTTCATGGCTGTTCCTCCTCGGCGGTGATTTTCGGAATCCGGACGGTTACGACCGTTCCGACGTCCGGCTCGCTTTCCAGCGTGATGCCAAAGCGCTCGCCGAAACGGATTTTCAGACGGTCGTTGACGTTTTTGACCCCGATTCCTCCCGAATCGCTCCGGTTCTTTTGCAGAATTTTCCGGCATTGTTCGGGAGTCATGCCAACGCCGTTGTCGGAAACGGTGATGAGAATGTCGTCCGGGTTGTCCACCGCCTCATGGACCGAAATCACGATTTCGCCCTCGTCCACCATGCGGTCAATGCCGTGGTAGATGGCGTTTTCAATCAGCGGTTGAATCGTGATTTTGTTGCACAGGTAGTGTCCGAGGCTTTCGTCGACGTCGAACCGATAGGAGAATTGGTCGCGGTAGCGGAAACTCTGAATGACCAGATAGTTTCTCGCGTGTTCCAACTCGTCCGAAATCGGAATCAGTTCGTGACCGCGGCTGATGCTGATGCGGAACAACTTGGCAAGCGCACGCACCATCCGCGCGGCGTCGTCGGTCTTGCCCCGCTCGCACATCCACTGAACCGAGTCAAGCGTATTGTAGAGAAAATGCGGGTTAATCTGCGCCTGAAGCGCGCGCAGTTCGGTCTTGCGTAATTCGGTTTCCTCGCGCCGTACTTCTTCCATCAGGTCCCGCACCCGTGCGGTGAGGTGACCGAAACTGTCGGAAAGCGTTTGCAGTTCGGCAACTGCCTGCGGACCGCCTGTGTAACGGAAACTTTCAGCGGTGTCCTCAAACCGCTTCATTGCGTCCGCCAGTTCGCGAACGGGGCGGTTCACAAAGCGGGAATAGACCCACAGCACCGCACAAAGAATGACCGCACAGCACCCGAGAGAGATGGAAACGCTTTGGATAACGCGGGTCCGCCGTTCGGTTGCCGCTTCGTCCGTGAAACTCACACCAACGACCCGCCAACGGCTGTCCGTTGCGGTACGGATGGTGTAAATGCGGTTTTCCTCGGTGTGAACACCGTCCGGAAGTGCCGCAACGTGAGCGGTGTTTTCCTCTCTCAGACCGGAGAAAATCAACTGTTGTTGCGGATGGTAGACCGGTTCGCCCGCGCTGTCGATGATATAGCAATACCCGTGCCTTCCTACGCCGACTTTGTCGATATATCCCGCAAGTTCCGAAAAGTTGAAGTCGATTGCAATGTAAGCGCCCGTGGAAAAGACCGGTTCCTCCGTGCGCACGGCGAGCGTCACAACCCAAGGGTAGGCGCCCTCGAACAGCGTTTGCACATGGGGCGCGGACAGCGCAAAATCGGCGGCGGATTCAAACAGCGTGCGGTCAAAGGAGAGGTCGCGCAAAGGCGCTTCCTTGCGCGCGTTGCCGCTTCCCACCGTGACCGCAATGCCCCCGTCGCGGTCATAAACCGTCACGGCATAGATTTCGTTTTCGATTTTTGTCAGCGCGGAAATCCGAGCGGAAAAATCTTCGGCGGTCGCGCATTCCCGCACCATGTCGCTGATGGCGGTCAGTTTGTTTTTCATGTTGTCCAGACTGTTGCCGACTGCCGTGGCGGTCCGGTCGACCGCCTGTGCGGCATTCACCTGCGCGTCGCGCAAAACCGTTTTGCTGTAAACGCTCGCGAATACCGCGATGCACACGCTGACCGAAATCAGCAGAGCGAGCGTGACCGACAAGAGGGTAATGGTACGCAGACGGAGCGTCGGACGTTTGCGAGGGACTCGTTCGGTTCGCATGTCGGACCTCCTTTACGGTTGTCCGCCGCCCGAGGCTTGCCGGATGCGGTTGGGGGACTCACCGTAAAATTTTTTGAAGCAGTAACTGAAATAATGTTGGTCGCTGTAGCCGCAACGCTCGGTAATCTCCGCAATTTTCATATTGGAGCAGAGCAGCATATCGTGCGCCGCCCGCATCCGCCGCTCGGTCAGCAGGGTGATGAAATTCTTCTTCCGTACCTTTTTGATGAGCGCGCTGAGGTAGTTCGGACTGACTGCCAACTCGTTACTGACCCCGACCAAGGAAAGGCTTTCATCGGAAAAGCGCTCGTCGATGATGGCAACCACGCGGTCGCACAGCACCTCGGATTCGCGCTTGCGGGATTGGGTAATCAGCGCCTGCGCACGCCCGCAGAAATCCAGAATCTCCTGTTTTGTCGCTTCCTCCGTACTGTTGGCGGTGATGCGCGAAAAGAGCGGATTGGTGGAGAGCAGACGAAGTGCGTCGGGTTGGTCCGAGATTGAACTGACCACGCGGCAGACCGTTGCAATCATCTGAATGAACAGCAGATTGGCATTTTCCGGCGTACTGGAGCGATAGAGCGTTTCAATGAACCCGGTCAACTGTTCCGCGGTGCCGACTTTCAGAAGTTGTTCCAACATGACCACCGTTTTTTCGGCTTGGTCGATGGCAAAGTCCTCTTTTTTCTCCTGGTCGTTGATAAAGCGAATGTCGCCCGCACCGTCGGAGGTATACCGCCGCGCGGTCACCGCCTGAAAATAAGCACTGGAGCATTCGGAAAAAGCCGAAAAGCCGCGGCTGACGCCGATGGTGCAATGCTCGGAGAGCATGCGGCGGGCGGTTTGAACGGTTTCGGTCAGGGGGAGTTCCAATAGGTTGGAGAGCGTTCCGCTTCCGTCGTCCACGACCAATGTGACCGTGCGGCGGTAGGCAATCAGGTTTTCGGTATGCACGCCGTGGCGCGCGAACAGATTGCCGATGAATTCCGCGTGGCGGTTGTTGGCAACATAGCCGCCGTCCGCCGCTTTGAATTTGGATACCAGAACGCAAAAGCGCGGTGAGCCGATTTCGGGCGGTACAATCCCGAGTTTGCGCGCACCTGCAAGCAGGTCCCCGTTGTCCTGCCGGACCTCGTTGCTGCCGAGCATGAGGGGGAGAAGAAATTCGTTGACCCGCAGGCGGCGCAACTGTGCTTCGACATCGGGGTCCTTGGAGGGAAGCAATTGCCCCAGTCGCTCGTCCATTTTCCGACGGATGTCAAACAGCGCCTCCGACAACTCGTCCGAGGAAATCGGTTTGAGCAGATAACTGACGATGTTATAATCGATTGCCTCGCGCGCGTATTCAAAACTGTCATAGCCGCTGAGAATGACAATCTGGGTTGCGGGACGCAGTTCCCGCACGCGGCGCGCAAGTTCCAGACCCGAAATCATCGGCATCCGGATGTCGGTCAGAATCAGGTCAGGTTCCAGCGCCTCAATCAGGTCCAGTGCTTCAACGCCGTTTTCCGCTTCTCCCACGACCTCAAAGCCCGCGTCTTTCCAACGCACCCGTTCGATAATTGCCTGTCGCTGGTCCTGCTCGTCATCCACTACAAGGACGGTATAATGCAACGTCATGTCCTCCTTTGTCGGATTCATTCTGCTTTTATTATACCATCCTTTTCGCAAAAAAGCAACACCCACAGAAAAAAAGAGACGCTACAGGACGCGGGGAGGGAGAAAGCCCCTCCGAAAGGGGGCTTTCTCCCTCCCCGCATTTTGTCTCACTTCTCCGCCCATCCTGCGTAGAGGGTCAGACTGCCCGTTACCGTGTCGGAATCCATGCTCCACGGGGAGGTGCAGGCACGGTCGGTGTACCAACCCGTAAATTCATAGCCCTCGCGGGTGGGAACCTGCGACTGCGCGACCGTTTCGCCGTGCAGAACCCGTACGCTTGCAACTTCCGTCCCGCCGTTCGTCTCAAAGTTGACCGTGAACCCGTTGTGAGAGATGACGAATATCAACGCTCCCACCAGAACGAGCGCGAGGATTGCAACCAGAATATTGGCAGTCCGCACGGACATCCGGACTTTTGCATAGAGTCCGCCTTTGCGTTTCAATTGGAACGCATTTTGTTCTCGTTCTTGATTTTGCTTGCTTTCTTCGGTTTCCACGGTTGATTCTCCTTTCAAAAGGCGGGGACAGTTCAAAAACTCTTATTTCTTCGCCAGATACTTCCGCATGTCAATCGCGCAGGCAAAGAGGATGATAAGACCCTTGATAACGTAAAGCATATTCTGGTCAACGGAGAGGAAGTTCAGTCCCACGAAGATAATCTGAAGCAGGAACACACCAACCACGATGCCGCTGATTTTACCCGTGCCGCCGACAAAGGAGACACCGCCAATCACGCAAGCCGCAATCGCATCGGATTCATAGTTCAGCCCCGTGTTTGCGGAGATGGAGGCAATCCGCGCCCCCTCAATGAAGCCCGTGATGCCGTACATTGCACCCGCGAGAACGAACACCAGAACGATGGTCCAGAATACGTTCACGCCCGAAACGTTTGCCGCTTCCTCATTGGAGCCGACCGCGAACATATTCTTGCCGAACTTGGTCTTGTTCCAGATGACCCACATCAGTGCGGTCAGAAGAACCGCATACAGCACGTAGCGGGGAACCGCAACGCCGCCGATGGTGAAGAGCGTGCCGCGCACGAAATTCGTGTAGGACGGGTCCAGACCCGAAAGTGTCTGCCCGTTGTTGCCGCCAATCATCAGGTACATTAAGACCAGACCGAACAGAATCAGTTGGGTCGAAAGGGTGACGATAAAGGGATGAAGTTTGAATTTTGCGACGAAGAAGCCGTTGACCAGTCCGATTAGTCCGCCCGCGGCAATGACAATCAGAAGCACGACGGGCAGGGGCATGACGCCGAGATTCGGAAAGAGTTTGCCCGTGTAGGTTGTCATTTGCAACAGCGAGGCGGCAATGCAGGCGGTCAGACCCACCGCGCGACCTGCCGAAATATCGGTTCCGGTCAGAACGATTGCGCCGCCGATGCCGAGCGCAATCGGCAGTTTTGCGGCAGTCAGGGAAATGATGTTGACAATGGATGACATGGAAAGAAACGCCGGTACACGAATCGCAACGTAAACGATTGCGATGAAAATGATGATATACATGGCGTTGTTGAACAGCAGGTCGGACACGGTCCTGCGTTTCTCCGCCGCAGACTGCGCGCGGAATTTTTCAAACCACTGCGTCAGGCGGTTTTTTCGTTTGATGGTTTCGGTTGGCATATTCCGTTTTCCTCCGTTATGCAAATTTTGCGGCAAGCGCCATGATTTCTTCCTGTGTTGCCGTTTCGGCGTTGACTTCACCCGCCAACCGTCCGCCGGACATGACGAGGATTCGGTCGCAAACGCCGAGCAACTCCGGCATTTCGCCGGACACCATAATGACCGTTTTGCCTTTGGCGGCAAGGTCGATAATCAGTTGGTAGATTTCGTATTTGGCGCCCACGTCAATGCCGCGCGTCGGCTCGTCGAGCAGAAGCACAGTCGGGTCGGTCAGAAGCCAACGTCCGAGAATGACCTTTTGCTGGTTACCGCCCGAAAGGGAACGGATTTTCGTCTCCTGATTGGGCGTCTTGACGTGCATGGAGCGAATCACCCAGTCGGTGCTGTCGCGGCGTTTTTTCTCACTCAGGAACGGTCCGCGGCGGTATTTCCCGAGACTGGAAATCGTTGCGTTTTCGCGGATGTTCAGAATTCCGAAAATTCCGGTTGCCCGTCTTTCCTCGGTCAGGAGCGCAAAACCATTGCGGATGGATTCGCGCGCCGAGCGGTTCCGCGCGGGCTTTCCGTTGAGCGTGATGGTTCCGCTTTTCCGTGTTGCGGTTCCGTAAAGGGCTTCCAGCAATTCGGTTCTGCCGGAGCCGTCCAGTCCCGCCACGCCGATGATTTCTCCGCGCCGCGCGCGGAACGAAACATCGTTCAGTTTGGAGTACATCCCGCTCAGATGCTCCACGTCCAGAAGAACGTCACCCACCACGTTGGTTTTCGGGGGATAAATGTTGGTCAGTTCCCGTCCCACCATCAGTTTGATAATCTCGTCGGTTGTCAGGTCTTTTGCGCAGCGCGTGGCAATCCATTTGCCGTCGCGCATGACCGTCACCTCGTCCGAAATTTCGAGAATCTCTTTCATTTTGTGCGAGATATAGATGATTGCACAGCCCTCGTCGCGCAGCATATTGATGATGCGGAAGAGGTGTGCCACTTCGTCCTCGGTCAGAGAGGAGGTCGGTTCGTCGAACACAATGACTTTCGCATTGTAGGAAACCGCTTTTGCGATTTCCACCATCTGGCGTTGCGATACGGGCAACTTGCTCATGACGGCCCGTGGGTCCACGTCCACATCGAGACGGTCAAACAACTCTTTGGTTGCCTGATACATCTTTTTTTCGCTCGTAAAGGGAAGCCCGCGCGCCACGGTCGGGAAGCGACCGAGCCACATGTTGTCCATCACGTTGCGTTTGAGCGCCTGATTCAGTTCCTGATGCACCATCGCAACGCCGCTTTCAAGCGCTTCCTTGGCGTTCCGGAAACTGACCTCCTTGCCGTCCAGATAGATATGTCCGCCGTCCTTGGCATATACGCCGAACAGACATTTCATCAGCGTGGATTTTCCCGCGCCGTTTTCACCCATCAGCGCGTGGACCGTGCCGGCTTTTACGGTCAGATTGACGCGGTCAAGGGCTTTGACCCCGGGGAAAACCTTTTCGATGTTTTCCATGCGGAGAAGCACCGGAGCCGCAGTCGGTCGTTCATTCGTTTCATTCATACAGGAATCCTGCCTTTCCGAATGGATTTCTTCCGGAGCGGCATAAAGCCGCTCCGGAACGGGTGTTGCCTTTATTCACCGAGATAAATCTGGTAGGGGATATTGACTCTCCAGTTGTCCACGACCATATCCGCATCAACGCCCTCAAAGAGGGACTTGCTGCCAAGCAGATTCTGGGTGATGGTAGTAATGGCTTTTGCCATACCCTCGGCGTCCTGCTTGATGGTTCCAATCATGGAGCCGTCCTTGATTGCGTTCTTTGCCGCTTCGGTCGCGTCGACGCCGAATACGGGAATCAACTTGCCGCCATCCTTGTTGTAGCCTTTTTCCTGAAGCGCGGAGATTGCGCCGAGCGCCATCTCATCGTTGTTGGCGATAACCAATTCAATCATGTTGTTGTTGGATTCGCTGTACTGGCTCAGGTTGGTACTCATATAGTCCTTTGCGGCTGCCGCAGACCAGGAGCCGTTCTGGTCGACCTGGTACTTGTTGGCATTGTTTGCATCGTAGTAGACCAACTCGGCTTTGCCCGCCGCAGTGAGAATCTTGTTTGCGTCCTCAACCGCGTACTTGGTGCGGGCGATTGCCTCCATGTTGCCCTCCTGACCTTTGAACATGGCGTAACTGATTTTGCCGTCGCCGTTCAGGTCAAGTTTGTCGTAGTTCGCGAGTACATAGTCGCCGATAATTTTGCCTTGCAGGTGTCCCGCTTCCTCGTAGTCGGTTCCGACGAATGCGCACTTCTCATAGGAAGAAATCACTTTTTTGTCAACCGAACGGTTGAAGAAGATGACGGGAACGTTCTTTGCCTTTGCAAGGTCGATGATATTCTGCGCCGCGTCATCCGAGCCGGTGTCAACCACGTTGACAATCAGGAGACGGGAATTTTTTGCCAGTGCGGTCGTGACCTGTTCGGTCTGGGTTGTCTGGTTGCCGTTTGCGTCGTAGTTCTGATACTTCAGACCTGCGTTCTTCAGCATGGTATCCATCTGGGAACGAACACTGGAAATGTAGGAGTCGCCGTAGTTGTAGTAAAAGACCGAAACTTCGCCGTCTCCGGCGTCCTGTTTGCAGGCTACCAAACCTGCGAGCGCAGTCAGCGCAAGGGCAAGGGTCAACAGCATTGCGATACGTTTTTTCATTTGAGTGTACCTCCGTTTTTTTCGACGTCTCGTCGTTGCCTTTATTATATCCCGATTCCTCCAAAAAAGGAATGCGTTTTTTTATTTGCTATGTACAAAAAATTACCTGTTTTGAATTCGCAAAGCGGGAAAATAATAAAAAGAAAAAAGGTCGCAGGGCGTTGCCCCGCACCCCATTTAAGAGACTTTTTGAAAAAAGTCCCTTAAAAATCCTCAAAAACTTTCACCACAGGGCGGGATTCCGTAGGGAATCCCGCCCTGTGGTGAAATTCTTGAAGGTTCTTAGGAAACTTCTTTTAAGAAGTTTCCTGAGTAGGGTGCGGGGCAACGCCCTGCGACCTTTTTTCTTTTTTATAATTACCCCACCTTGTAAATCCGAAACAGGTCGAGTTTCAGGTCCCGTTGGTCGGGGAGGGTGAGGAGGTAGAGGACAGCGACGGGGACGGAGAGGAGGGAGAGCGGAATGATGTCGGGGAGGAGGTCGAAGTGCAGAACCGCCGATTGACTGAGGATAGAGCGGTAAAAGACAGTGAACAGCCACGGCAGGCAGGAGAGGAGAGATGGGACGAGGGTGAGAAAGACGAAAACGCCGCGCGCGGGGACGAGAATGCGGTAGAGCCGCTTGCACCGATTCAGAAGCGGGGACGCGGCACGGGGCGTCAGCGCAACCGAAGCCAAAAGCGCGGTGGCGAGCAGGAACAGCACGTACCAGACAAGGAGAAAGCAGGTCAGTCCCCAAAATACAATCATAACGCAGGAAAAGCGTACCGCATCGGGCGAGACCGTGGCGGTCCCGTTCAACGCCGAAAGACAGGTCTTGCGCAGATTTTCGAGAAATGTGAAATAACTGACCGAATCGAACAGTTCTCCGCCCGAAGTAAAGAACAGATGCGGGTAAAAACCCAGAAACAGGGCAAGAATACCTGTTGGGATAATTCCGAAATACGCGATGCGAACCAGGACCGCGCGTGTCTGCGGTGTTCCTCTCACGGCTTCACCGCGTCGGCGGGCGGAGTCAGTTTGCCCTCCATCAGGAATGCCGCCTCCATGTCCGCGCAGACCAGCGCATAGGCGAGCGGGAACATTTCAAGCGCTTTGCCGACGTTCCCCGGGTCCTCGGTGCCCGAGAAGCCCATGTGATAGCGGATTGCAAACGCCTCCTCGCGGGTCAGACGGAGGAAACCCGAGACGATGTAAGCCGACTTTTCGCCGTGCCCGTAGGGGAGTGTGTCCTCAATGGTGTAGTAGGGGACCGTGACCCAGCGTCCCGTTTCGTCCTTCTGGTTGCGGGTGCCGACCTTGTAGAAGTTGGTCTTGCAGACATCGTGCAGAAGCGAGACAATCGCAATGCTTTCGTCGCTGTAGGAAAGCCCGTAGACCTCCTTCATGCGCGGGCGTGCCAGAATGTCGCAGAGACAGTCGTACACGTTCAGGCTGTGCTCCAGAAGCCCGCCCTCGTGCGCGCCGTGGTAACGGGTGGAGGCAGGAGCGGTGAAGAAATCGGTTCCCGTGCGGAGGTAGTCGAGCAGTTTATCGGCGCCCTCGCGGTGAATTTTTTCCTGATAAATGGAAAGAAAGCGTTCTGTGTTGTTCATTTCGGACCTCTTTTTCGTAGAATTCCTTATTATTTTACCACAACCGCGACGGAATGTAAATAGGATTTGTAAATTTTCTGATAAAAAGGCGGGGCGGAGTGACCGTGGCGGGAGTTTTGGTGTTATAATATAAAATGGGGTTATTTTTGAAACTGTCTGAACCTCGGGAGGTGATAACCGAATGAGAAAAACCAAGATTATCTGCACAATGGGTCCTGCCTGTGCGGACGAGGGCGTGATGGCGGAAATGTTGCGGGCGGGCATGAATATTGCGCGTTTCAATTTTTCGCACGGGGACCATGAATATCACAAAAATATGATGGAGACGTTCCGCCGCGTGCGGGACAGGCTGCATCTGCCTGCGGCGGTGCTTCTGGACACCAAAGGACCCGAAATCCGTCTGCGGACCTTTTCGGGCGGCAAGGCGACCCTGCATCGCGGCGCGCCCTTTACGCTGACCACCCGCGAGGTGGTGGGGAACGAGCAGGAGGTCAGCATTTCGTTTCCCGCGCTTCCCGCACAACTCCGCGCGGGGATTCGGATTCTGTTGGATGACGGCAAGGTAGCGCTGATGACCAAGGAGGTCACGGATACCGACATCATCTGTACTGTGGAGGCGGGCGGGACGCTTTCCGACCGTAAGAGCCTGAACATTCCGAACTTCCCGATTGACATGGAGTACCTCAGCCCGCAGGACGAGGCGGACCTGATTTTCGGCATTGAGCAGGACGTGGACTTTGTGGCGGCGTCCTTTGTGCGGCGGCGGGAGGATGTCATTGCCCTGCGCAAGTTTCTGGATTACTACGGCGGTCATCGCATCCGCATCATCGCGAAGATTGAAAATATTGAAGGCGTCAATCACTTTGACGAAATTCTCGCCAACTGCGACGGCATTATGGTCGCGCGCGGCGATATGGGCGTGGAGGTGGAATTTGAGCGTCTCCCGGGGCTTCAGAAGCGGTTTATCCGCAAGTGTTACCAGTCCGGCAAGATGGTCATCACTGCCACGCAGATGCTCGAATCCATGATTCACTCCACCACGCCGACCCGTGCGGAGATTACCGACGTTGCGAATGCGGTGTTCGATGGGACCTCGGCGGTCATGCTTTCGGCAGAGACGGCGGCGGGGGACCATCCGGCGCTTGTGGTACGGGTAATGTCGCGCATTGCGGAGCAGGCGGAGGAGGACGCATTTGAAATGCAGGTCTACCGCGGGATTCCGTATGACATTGATACCTCGGACGTAACGAACGCAATCTGCGACGCGGCGGTGACGACTGCGCGGGACGTTCACGCCAAGGCGATTATTGCGGTGACGACCTCGGGTTTGACTGCGCGCAGGGTGTCAAAATTCCGCCCCTTGCAGACGATTGTTGCGGCAACGCCGTCGGTCAAGACGTTCCACCAGTTGAGTCTGTCGTGGGGTGTGGAGCCTGTTCTGGCGCTGAATCAGGAGGATACCGAGCATCTGTTTGTTCACGCGGTGGATTGCGCGAAGCAGATGGACTTGGTCACGGTGGGGGACACGGTGGTGATTACCGCGGGTGTTCCGCTGAAACAAACGGGAACAACCAACCTGCTCAAGGTGCAGGTTGTGCAATAAAGGAGGAAGCAAGCATGAGTTATTTGGAAGCATTTGAAACGGTACGGAAAGCCGCGGGCAAGTTGAAAAAGGGAAAGGTTGTTGAGCATCTGGCGATTCAGGTGAATCTGACCGACGAAGACGCGTCCGGCATCTGTTATCTGGAGGCAGTTGACGGTGTTTTCCACGCGGAGCCTTACGACTACCGCGACCGTGACGCGCTGTTCACGGTAAACAGCGCGGATTTGATTGCGATTCTTTCGGGCAAACTGGATTTCGACAAGGCAATCGCAGACGGAATCTTAACGGTCGAAGGCGACGCGACGCGCGCGTCCGCTCTGAAACTTGCAATCCCCGCCCCCCGCAAACCGAGGGTGAAGAAGGGGTAAGGAAGGATAAGACCTTGGGGAGGGAGAGAACCCCCTTTCGGATGGGGGTCTCTCCCTCCCCAAGCCCCTCCTACTCTCCCCGAACTTCGCTGAGCCGAATCTCATTCACAGTGCATATCAGGTTGCCCGACTGTGCGGCGTTGCGCGGGGTTGGTCTCTGCATGTGGGAATGAGATTCGGCTCAGCGAAGTTTTTTTGTAGTTCGGGAGGGGATTTTGGGGGTGGGTGCGGCTGTCGCGCTTGTTTGGTGGGTGAGGGCGTCAGCAGGCGGAATCTCGTCACTTGTGTGAGGCATTCTATTGTAAGTCAACAAGTAACATTCACCAAATGAGGAACGACACATGGGGCGTTCCGCGCGTCCCACTCACAAAACGAGCGCGAAGCCGCACTCTGTAGCAAATCCCCGCCTCCCAATCCGACAAAAAAATTCCCCCATATCCCCGCCACTCCCCAAAAGCGAAACAAACCTCCGCCTCGTAAGTGGCGGGGATATGGGGGAAGTTCGGGGTGGGTCAGGGAGGTTTGGAGGGTAGGGCGACCCCTACGAAAGGGGTCGCCCTGCGCCTCCAAGGTCTTTCCTACACTCTCTTCGCCTTCTTCGGTACTAAGAGACGAACCTTGCGGGGGACAACCGCCACTTCAATGTTGCCGCAGATGCCGCGCTCACCGTCGAAGTTCCATACCACATCGTCGGGAACTTCAAAGCGTATCGTTCCGCTCGGAAAGTGCGCAATGTTGTTCTGCTTGAAACGGTAGCCGAAAATGAAGAGTTTCGCAACCGTGAGGAGCGCCCGTAAGCGGTTCGGCAGAGTCGGATTCTTTTCCTGACGGATGACAACCCCCTCCAGAAGCCCGTCGTTCATCGAGCCGCCCGGGTTCATGCGTAACCCCGCCACACATCTGCCGTTCATGACCAACGCAAACACGCATTCGGTCGTCAACTCCGTGTCGGCGCTTGCGACATGAATCGGAAAAACGCGGAATAATAAATTCTTCCGCATTCCCTCCAACCCGTAAGCCAGAGCGCCCATGCTCCGCTTGTTTTTCTGCGGCGTGGTGTAGGATGCGCTCGTGAACGCACCCGCCGAAACCGAATACATCGCGTAACGCGTCCCGTTGACCAACATACAGTCCAGCCGCTCCTCGCGTCCCTCCAGAACCACGTTCAGCGCGCGGCGAAGACTGTAGCGCGGAATGCCGAGACTGTGCGCAACGTCGTTGACCGTTCCGCTCGGAATATAGCCGAGCAGCGGCACTTCCTCCATGCCGCCGATGCCCTGTAGGACCTCGTTGAAGGTCCCGTCGCCGCCCGCAAAGACAATGCAGTCGTAGTCGGCGGAAAACTCGCGTACCCGATGCGTGAAATCTTCGGGCGCGCGGGAGGCGTAAACGTCCACAGTTTCATATTTGCGGCGTAGTTTTTTGATGATGTAAGGCAATTTTTTAACGATTTTACCCCTGCCGCCGTGGGGATTGTAAAGAAAAATACATTTCATGAGGCTATTATACCATATTCCGTTCGGTTTTGCAAGGGGAAACAGAAAAAATCCCCTGCCCGCCGAAGCGGACAGGGGAGAGCGTGCAGCGGAAATTACTTCAGTTCTGCGAAATACTTGATGGTACGGACCATCTGGCTGGTGTAGGAGTTCTCGTTGTCAT
>CAZVYZ010000023.1:0-26995 GCA_964630695.1 uncultured Ruminococcus sp. | reverse complement strand
CCATCTCCATCCAGTCCGAAACGGCGTGGCGGTCGGAAGCCTTGCCCTTGACCGAACCCGCAGTCTGAATCGCGCCGCCGTAGAGCAGGAATTTCTCGGTCAGGGTCGTTTTACCTGCGTCGGGGTGGGAGATAATGGCGAACGTTCGCCGACGGTTGATTTCTTCGCGTAAATTGCTCACTTTTGCGTCCTCTTGTCTACTATTTGAAAATAAGAATTATTATCGTTCTTCAAAACCAATGGAATCTGTCGTGGAAACACTGCCGTCGGAGCGGAAGAAAACCGCTTCAAATGCAATCGTTCCACCGTTGCGGAGCGCCCGCGCCGCATCTTCGCCCATGACCATGAATGCCGTGGAGAGTGCGTCCGCCGTCGGACCGTCCCGCGTGATGACCGCAACCGAGGATAGCCCGCTGTCGGACGGGTACCCCGTGGCAGGGTCCAGAATGTGGTGGTAATGCTTCCCGCCGACGGTGACGAACCGCTCGTAGTCGCCCGAAACGGACAGCACCTGCCCGTCCTCCAACGTCAGTGTTCCCGCAACGTTTGTGCGGTCGTGCGGGTCGCGGACCGAGACGCGGAACGGTTTTCCGTTCGGCTTGGCACCGAACACCGTTACGCAACTTCCCATGGAAATCAGTCCGCCGTCCAACCCGTCGGTTGCGGCTAATTGCGCGCGGAGTGCGGCAACCGCCGCCCCTTTTGCGATTGCACCGAGGTCAACACTGACCCCCGCAGGCTTTCCGATGGAGGTTCCGTCGGCAGTCAGCGCCGCAGTCCCGACCTTGGCAAGACGGGCGGCAATTTCTTCCTGCGTGGGCAGACGGTCCTCCTCTCCGCATCTCTGCCAGAGTGCGGAAAGCGACGCGAGCGTAACGTCGAAATTGCCGTCCGTCAGCGCGGAAATCTCCTTTGCCTGTTGTATCAGTGCAACCGTCCGAGTATCCGCGTCGGAAATGCCGTCCGCCGACGCATTCAGGCGGGAAATATCGCTTTCGGCAAGGTTCAGCGACCACAATCCGTCCAACTCCGAAAGGGTCGCTTTTGCCTGCGCAAAGCCGTTTTTGATTGCCTGTTCTTTGCCGTAAAGCGTGACCGAAACGGAGGTCCCCATGCCCCGGAATTCCTCGGTTTGCCCGCGGTCGGCGGAACAGCCCGCAAGACCGAAAAGAAGCAGGCAAAGTGCCAATATGCAGCACGTCATGCGTTTTTTCATGCGCGGAACCACCTTTCCGACCTCGGAACGAGCAGATTGAGAATGAATCCCGTCAGAATTCCGAACAGCACGGCAGAGGGGAGCAGGTACGGCAGAACCGTGGTCAGAAGAACGGGGAACGCCTCGGCATTGCGGGACGGGACCGCCATAACCGCTCCTGCGGCAAGAACCTGCCCCGTGTTGTGCGCCGCAGCGCAAAGGACCGACACGCCGAGGTAACTGCATCTGTGCAGGAGCAACCGCGCAAGCAACAGGGCAAGGAAAGCCATGCACGCCCCGCAGAACGAGAAGAACAGGGAAGTCCATGACCCGAACATTACCCCCGTGATGCCCACGCGGAGCAGGGAGACTGCAAGCGCATCAAGCGGGGAAAGCAGGGAAAATGCCAGAACCGTTATCACGTTGGCAAACCCGGGCTTGAAGTAGGGCAGAAGCGTAAGCGCCCCGAACGGGAGCAGATGTTCAAGATAGGAGAGCATCAGTGCCGCAGCAAGAAGCGCCGCGTCAAGCGCCACACGGCGCGCGGGGGCGTATTTTTTTCTATCCGATGACGGAATCGGCATCGCCTGTACCTCCTCTCCGGTTCGTGACGGTCAGACGGACCGCCGCAGGTGCGCAAATGACCGTTTCGCCTTTGCGCGAAATCCAACCGGTGCGCTGACAAATTTTGTCGGGGCAATCGGAATCCGAGACACGTGCGCGACCGTCGCGAATCTCAACCGTCAACGTATAGCCGTCCGAGGAGAGGGAAACGGTGCGGTCAACGGAAAGGGGGTAGGACAGGACCTCCGACGATGTGCGAATGACCAAACGATTTTCGGAGGGGTCGGACGCCGCGCCGCGCGGAAAGCAGAGAAACAGCAACGCGGCAACCGACAGAACCGAGAGAATAACCAGTGCGTCGGCAAAGGAAAAACGCGTGCGGAACATGCTCCCACCCCCTGAAAACAGAATTGTACCAGAATATTATACCAGTAAAGAGACGGTTTTGCAAGGGCAAAGCGAAAGAATTTCCGGCGGAAACGGATTTTTTTTGAAAAAGGGGTTGACATTTCAAAAAAAAAGTGTATAATATTATGTGTTGCGCATCAAGCGTAATGCGGGAGTGGCGGAACTGGCAGACGCGCACGTTTGAGGGGCGTGTGGTTCACACCATACGGGTTCAAGTCCCGTTTCCCGCACCATAATGCACCAACAAAAAAGATATTTGGTGCGAAAAGCACGAAAAAGCCCCGTTTTACGAGGCTTTTTCGCGTTTTTAGGGAACTTTGGCTTGTGTCAACAAAAATCACAAACCGTAGATATCTCAACATTGTTTTTCGGGTCTGACGGGACTTGAACCCAAACGGTCAAGTTTTTTTGAGGACGAAGCCCTATTTTTATAATAAACAGGCGAATGAGAAATTTTTTTTGCGTCTCTATGGCGCGGTGAATGAAAGGTGCTCATTCGCCTTTTTTGTTTCTCAAATTGAAAAATCAGAAAGGGGAAATTTGAAAAAACGGAAGAAACGATACCGAGCGCGTATGTCTGCTATTATTTGTTTTACTTGGGATTTATTTTGTGTAGTATATATTAAGGCACCACCGCGCAATTCACGAATGGCGCACTCGCTTGCATCTTTTTTTGTCATACTTCACAAAAATTCTCAGCTGTAACTCGGCTATAACCTGCGGATTTTTGTATTGTCTGACGAAAAATCTGACTGTGCAATTGCACCATCGGAATTACGCGGTGCTGCCTTAAGTAAAGTCGAATTTACTGTTGGATGCTTTTCGGTTATTACGTCAGATTTCCCCCATTCCTTAGTTCAGATAACTATCTTTTTCAGGACACAGTAGCAGTTGTAAAAAACAACATTTCTGCCAAGACGGAAGTCTGCCTGACTGCTGACCTCTGCCCGGGTTCACGGTGAGCGGGGAAGGTGAAATACCCACTTAAAGGGATACGATTGGAGCGATTGCTTAAAATGTGATGGTCTTATACAGGTCAAATTCTTCGTAGATGAAAAAGAACTCGGCTTGATAAAGGCGAGGATGGCGCAGCTTGGTATAGAGAATATGAGCGCTTACCTTCGGAAAATGGCGATCGACGGATATGCAGCAAAACCGGATTTGCTTGCTATTCTGCAAGAAAATCCCAGTCGTACCACGCCGGTTTTCGCAAGTGTAGCTACACTTGCTGTGCTTGCTATTCTCTGTTCTTCATAATAGCAAGCGCCATTTCCCAAATGGAAATCGGCGGCAACCGCCGTCTTGTCTGCCAAAAAGCGAAACGGACGGACGCTGTCAATGGCAGCGCAGCCGTTCATCTTGACCATTGACGGTGTTCGTCCGTTTTGCTATCTGCGCCCGGCGCTGATTCCGCAATATGACGGAACCTATTCGGAGCAGCCCGCGCGGCATCCCATGCGCTATGTGTATTTTGTCTGCCGTTACGGACTGATGACCGACCTGTTCCAAAAATTGAACGGAGCAAATCAATGAAGCAGAAGCGGCTATAAAGCACTTTTGAATGCTGACAAAGCCTATCTCGGACAGAGATAGGCTTTGTTTTTTGATATTATCAGATGAAGATACCCTCATTATACAGCCGTTTTTTTCGTTTAACCCCAAGCATTTCGCCAATAGGGGATGTGCTTGGAAGAAGGTTGAAAAGTTCCTTTTTTGCTTATCACTTGTCGGCGTGAGGGAACTTCTCATATTCGGACGGATTGACGCCGAAATAGTTCTTGTAGCTGCGCGAAAAGCTGTGAATGGAGGAATAGCCCAGTTGCTCGCTGACCTGCGTTACGGTCAGTCCATGCCCCAGAAGCCGATTGGCTTCCTCCATCCGGCAGGCAAGATAGAATTCGTTCAAATGCTTGCCGGTGATGCGGAAGAAGCGCTTGGAAAGATAGCTGTAATTATAATTGAAGATGTCCTCCAGATTGCGCAGGCGGGTCAGCGCGGCAATGTTGCGCGTGATGTACGTCTCCACCCGGTAGACCAGCACCGCATCATCGGTGATTTTCGGGAAATAGCAGTCGTGCCGGTTGTCGGTTCCGGAGCGGATGTAATCAATCAGCATCTCTGCCATCAGGTATCCCGCCATCTCCAGCCGGAACGGGCTGTCACTCTGCAACTCGGAAAACAGCCGGACAATCAGCGGGCTTTGATCCTGCATGGCAATGCGTCTGGCGTTTTCCGCTCGGAACAGCCGCCCCAACTCGTCAAACAGATAGGAAAAGGACGGGTTTCCGGGGTTGCGCTCAAAGCCGAGGAACACGAACCGGAGCGGGTCGGCGCTGTCGGACATAATGGCGTGGTTCTCGTCCGGAAAGGACAGCACGCAGTCGTTCTTCTTCACGCGGTTTTGCACGCTGCCCGTCAGAACCGTGCCTGTTCCGGACAGCACATAGGTCAGCTCATAGCAGCACTGGCTGTGCACCGAAACTGCGGAATCCGCATTGCACCACAGCTCTCCGTACTGATAGAGTGCGAACCCTGCGCACCGTAGCCGTTCCACGTTGACATTGTCAAAATGGTATTGATACGGAATATTATCCATGCTCCTACCTCCCGGAATTTTTCGACAGAGGCGGGAGAGGCCCTTACAGCTTCTCCCGGATGAACCCGACTGCGCCGCGGATGTCCTCCAGCGGATTGTCGCCGGCCTCGCGCTCCAGTGTCAGATAGCCGTCAAAGTTCGCGTGCTTCAACGCCGCAAGATAGCGGTCCCACGGTACATCGCCCTCACCAATCGGCATCTCCGCAAAGGATTTGCAGGCGTTCAATGCCTCCACACCGCCAACCGCAAAGCCATGGTAAATCTCCTCGGGCGTCATGTCGTCGTTGAGTTTTCTTCCGTCTTTCAGGTGCGTGTGAACAATGTATTTGCCCAGCAGGTCCACCGCCTTTGCGGGATCCTGCCCGGTCACCATCACAAAGTTTGCTGGGTCAAGGTTGACGCCAACGCCGCCTTTCGTCCCTTCCAGGAAATGCAGCAGCGTTCCGGCAGGCTCCGGCCCGGTTTCAATCGCCAGCGTAACGCCGCGCGACTGCGCATACAGGCCGCATTCGGTCAGCGCGCGCTGCATCACGCCAAAGCGCGGATTACTGTCGTCCGAAGGAATTACGCCGATGTGTGTGGTCACCACTGTTGTGCCGAGATCCACCGCAAGGTCGACAATCGCCCTGGTCTTCTCAATCCGCAGGGCGTTGTCCTCCTCGCGCTCAAAGCCGTAGCCGCCCATATCGCCGCAAAGCGCGGAAATCTCCATTTCATTTTCTTTCAGAAACGCGCAGAACTCCGCCCGTGCGTCCGCATCCAGCACCTCCGGGCAGAACGTGCCAGTGGTGGCGTAAATCTGCACGCCGGTCAGCCCCAGCGACTTCGCGGTCAGAACCGCTTCCCGTACCGGCTGTTTGAGACAATCTGTAATCACTCCGAGTTTCATAGCTTGTCCTCCTTTGTCCTGCCTTCCGCAGGGATTATTTACACTTTATTATACAATAAAACCCCGGCGGTTTCTTTGATATTTGTAAAACAAGTATTTAACAATTTTCGGAGTTCACAAATTCGGAAAAAGCCCATAAATGTTAAACAAGCGGATTGCAACAGATAAAGACAAAATCGGAATTTGATGCTATAATGCAGATAGCGGAAGAATCCGCAAAGTCTTTGAAAATGAGGATGATTCTATGAAAAAACATTGCATTGCGGTCATCGGTTGCGGAAGAATCGCGCAGAACGCGCATCTTCCGGCATTTACAAAAATGGATAATGTGCGGGTGAAGTACGCCTGCGACCTGATTGCGGAGAAGGCGGAGGCAGCGGTTCGCGATTTCGGCTGCGAGCAGGCGATTACCGACTACAATATCGCGCTGAAAGATCCGGAGGTGGAAGCAGTCTGGGTTCTGACCCCGAACTATGCGCACTACACCATTACCATGGATGCGCTCCGCGCCGGCAAACACGTTCTGTGCGAAAAGCCGATCACGGTCAGCTATCCACTCTCCTGCGAGATGGCGGCAGAGGCCAACAAGCAGGGCAAGTTGCTCAATATCGGTGTCTGCAACCGGTATCAGAAGTCGGTGGAGATGATTGAAGCGCTGAACGCCTCGGGCAAACTCGGCAATCTCTATCATGTTTACTGCTCGTTCCGCAATTATCGCAGCATTCCGGGTCTGGGCGGCGCCTTCACCACCAAGGAGCAGTCCGGCGGCGGCGTGCTGATTGACTGGGGCATTCACTTCCTTGACCTGATTCTATATGTGCTGGGCGGTGCAAAGCTGAAAACCGTTACCTGCGACACCTACAACGAAATGGCAAAGAACATGAAGGACTATGTCTACACCTCGATGTGGGCAGAGGACACCAAGGATTTGAACGGCACCAATGACGTGGACGATATGGTCACAGGCTACATCCGTACCGACAAAGCAAGCATTTCCTTCAACGGCGCGTGGGCACAGAACATCGGCGAGGACGAAATGTTTGTCGATTTTATGGGCGACAAGGGCGGCGTTCGTCTGCATTACGGCAAAGACTTTGAGTGGTGGACGGTTGAGGACGGCGCGCTGATGAAGAAGCACCCAATCTACAAGATTCCGAATATGTATCAGAAGGAAGATGAGGCGTTCCTCGCCGCCATCGAAACCGGCGAGCACACCAAAACGCACATCGATAACATTCTGGAAAGCGCCAAACTCCTGCAGGCGCTCTACGATTCGGCTGAGCAGAAGAAAGAGTTGACTTTCTGAAAAAAATGAAGGTTGACCGGTTCGATTAGAAAATTCAGGGCAACACCGCACAATTCCAATGGTACAATCGCGAATTGCGCGGTGTTGCCTCAAAAGAGAACGACCCGTGTGGCGTTCCGTAAAATTTTAAGCAAGTGAAATTTTGCGGAATGACATACGGGTTTTTCTGTGGAGAATTCGGTATAAAGGAATTTGTTTATTTTGATATGAACATTTGCGTTTGATACTGAAGTGACGAAACAATGCTACGGTATAATCTTTTATGGTAATTGAGTCCTTTCAGATGACGGATTAGGGGTAATTCTATTCTGTCAGAACTCAATCACTTTTTCTATAACTTTTTCGCTTTTGGTCTCACATCTATTGTAACACTACATAACACGGCACGAATTGCATGGTATTGCCTTGACAAAAGGAGGATTTTGTGGTATGATATATAATACATGTGTACAAAATGTTTGCGGACCGATAAGAAGCGACGGGAACGGTCCGAAGGAGACTGGATATGAGTTGCAAACCGAAAGTCCTGATTATCAGCCACAACCCAATCATGACCTGCGACTGTATGGGAAAAACAATGCAGACCCTTTTCTCTGCCTTTCGTCCCGAGGAATTGTGTCAGTTCTATATTTATCCGTCCCTGCCGGATGTACGCGCTTGCGGTTCGTTCTACCGCATGACCGACAAGGAAATCCTGAAATCCTATCTGTTCCGTCGTGCGGGCAGAGAACTTTCGGATTTTGAGGTCGGACAGGCATCAAACTGTCTGTTTGAGTCCGAAAAGGACGAAGCAATCTATCGCAACCGCAAGAACAAAACGCCGCTCCGGATGTTGCTCCGCGACCTGATGTGGAAATGCGCGCGTTGGTACAACCGCGGGTTGCGGGCATGGGTGGAGCGCGAGAAGCCGACCTGCATGTTTCTTGCCCCCGGGAGTGCGAAATTCATTTACGACGTTGCGATGAAACTGTCGCGCAAATATGACCTGCCCATTGTGACCTATATCTGCGATGATTTCTATTTTGTCAGAAGAGGAAAAAGCGCCACGGAGCGATTGCAACTCCGGCTTCTACACCGAAAGATGGAGCAGACGCTCCGACGTTCTTTGCATCTGATTGTGATTTGCCGCGAGTTGGAGCAGGCGTATTCCGCGCGTTTCGGCATCCCCGCGACGGTGGTGATGACGGGGAGCAATTATCCCGTATCCGAAACGGTCCGCAACACGGAAACGGTCGAATGCCTGACCTATATGGGTGCGGTCCGTTGCGGGCGGTATCGGTCGCTCTCGGAAATCGGTGCGGCGCTGGATACAATCAATGCGGAAAAGGGAACGCACTACACCTTGGATATTTATACGGGAGAGAAAGACGGCGAGATTCTTGCGGAACTGGAAAAGCACGCGTCGATCCGCTTGCGGGGGTTCGTTTCGGGTGCGGAATTTGACCGCGTTTTTCATGCGGCACAGTTGCTCGTGCATACCGAATCGTTTGACGAGGGGGATATGGACGAGGTCAAATATTCGGTTTCCACCAAGATTGCCAACAGTCTTGCGAGCGGAATCTGCCTGTTTGCTTACGGTCCGGACCGCGTGGCATCCATGCGGCATCTGACAGAGAATGCCTGCGCAATCTGCGCAACGTCAAAGGACAGTCTGCGTGCACGGTTGGAGGAAGCATTGGAGAATCGGGCGTTGCGCGAGGAGACTGCACGGAATGCTTTGGCGGTGGCAAAACGGTACCATGACGAAACGAAAAACAGCGCAATGTGCCGCGAAATTCTGACGGCGGCAAGTGAACGCGGAGCGGGCGCTGCGCAAAATGAACGGGGAATGTGATGGAAGAAAGAATGCGCAAAACCGTTGTTGAGATTAACACCTCGGATTATGGCAGCACGGGCAATATCATGTTACAGGTTGCGGACTGCGGGGAAAAGAACGGGTTTTCGGTTTACACTGTTTCGCGAAAATGGAAAGGCAAGCAGGTCCCGAAGCACGGAAAGCATTTTTATATCGGGTCCTTTCTCGAAAACGGTCTGCATCACTTTTTTGGCAGGTTGACCGGCTTTGAGGGGGGCTTTACGGTATTCGGAACCGCGCGGCTGATTCGGAAACTTCGGAAACGGAAGCCGGACGTGATTCATCTGCACAATCTGCACGGTTGGTATATCAATCTGCCGATGCTGTTCCGGTATATCAAGAAAGAAAACATTCCGGTTGTCTGGACTCTGCACGACTGTTGGACGTTCACGGGACACTGCCCGTATTTCGACATGGCGGGGTGTGACAAATGGAAGCGGGATTGTCGGGGATGTTCCCTCTATCGGCACTATCCCGAGAGCCTGATTGACAATGCCGAAAAACTGTACCGCAGAAAGAAGAAATGGTTTTGCGGTGTACGGAACATGACAATCGTTACGCCGTCCGAATGGTTGGCGGGACTGGTGAAACAATCCTATCTGCGGGATTATCCTATCCGCGTCATTCACAACGGAATCGACCTTTCGGTGTTCAAGCCGACCAAATCGGATTTCCGGGCAAAGCACGGAATTCCGAAGGATTGCCATCTGCTGCTCGGCGTGGCGTTTGACTGGGGACCCCGAAAAGGCGTGGACGTGTTCGCGGAGTTGTACCGCAGACTGGACCCCGCGCAGTATCGGATTGTGTTGGTCGGGACGGACGACGCGACCGACCGCAGTCTGCCGGAGGGAATCCTGACCATTCACCGCACGCAGAATCAAACCGAACTTGCCGAAATTTACACGGCGGCGGATTTGTTTGTGAATCCGACGCGGGAAGAGAACTATCCAACGGTCAATATGGAGGCGCTTGCCTGCGGAACACCTGTTTTGACGTTTCTCACGGGCGGCAGCCCCGAGATTCCCGATGAAACCTGCGGCAGTGTGGTCCCGAAAGATGACGTGGGCGCAATGGAACGGGAAATCAGGCGCATCTGCGCAGAGAAGCCGTATCCGGCGGAATCCTGCCTGAAGCGGGCGCGGAACTTTGACCGGAACGAAACCTTTATGGAATATGTGAGGCTTTACAAAAACGTAAATGAACAGGAATAAAGTGGTAAAAAACGCATCGTGGCTTATTGGTGTTCAACTGGTCAAGGCAATTCTTGCACTGGTGATTTCCATGCTGACGGCGCGCTTTCTGGGACCTTCCGGCTTCGGGCTGATTAACTATGCCGCGTCCATCGTGTCCTTTGTCGCGCCGATCATGTATCTGGGGCTGACGGGCGTGTTGGTGCAGGAACTGGTCACGCATCCCGAGCGGGAGGGGGAAATTCTCGGAACTTCGATTTTTCTGACCCTTTGTTCTTCGCTTTTCTGCATCGGCGGCGTGGCGGCGTTCGTTACAATCGCAAACTTCGGGGAGCGGGATACCTTTCTGGTCTGCCTGCTCTACAGTACGCTCCTGATTTTCCAGAGCCTTGAAATCATGATCTATTGGTTTCAGGCAAAGTTGTTGTCCAAATATTCGTCAATGGCTGCTCTGTTTGCTTACGTACTGGTATCGGCATACAAGATTTTTCTTCTGGCAACCGGAAAAAGTGTTTATTGGTTTGCTGTCTCCAATGCGTTGGACTACATGGTGATTGCAATCTGTCTCTTCTTTATCTATTGGCGGTTGGGGGGCGAAAAACTTCTGTTTTCGCCGGAAACGGCAAAGAACCTGCTGAAAAAGAGCCGTTACTATATCATTCCCGAAATGATGATTGCAATTTTCGCGCAGACCGACCGTATCATGCTCAAACTGATGATCGACGACGCGGCAACGGGCTACTATTCGGCGGCAGTTGCCTGCGCAGGTATGACGGCGTTTGTGTTTTCCGCAGTCATCGATTCGTTCCGCCCGATGATCTTTGACGACAAGAAGAACAACGAAGAGCAATACGAAAAGGATGTGTGCAGACTCTACAGCATCATCATCTATCTGTCGCTTCTGCAAAGCGTGTTCATCACGGCGTTTGCGGGTCTGATTATACGGATTCTGTACGGCGTCGACTATGCGCCGTCGGTCAGCGCGCTGCGGCTGATCGTATGGTATACCACATTTTCCTATGTCGGATCGGTGCGGAACATCTGGATTCTTGCGGAGAGCAAACAGAAGTATCTGTGGGTCATCAACCTGACGGGAGCGGCGGCGAATGTGGTGCTCAACTATTTTCTGATTCCCGTAATGGGGATTATGGGTGCGGCGCTTGCCTCACTGATTACACAGATTTTTACGAATGTGATTATCGGATTTATCATCAAGCCGATCCGATACAATAACCGCCTCATGATAAAGGCGCTGAACCCTGCCGATTGCGTGAGGGCGGTGAAAGTGCTTCTGGCAAAACGAAAGCAGACCGGGCATTAAAAATAAATCAATTGATTGGAGAAGCAGTATGAAACAGGTAACCGGCGAACAGTTAAAGAAAATTCAGCTTGAAATCCTTGATGTTGTAACGCAGTTCTGCGACGCAAACGGAATCCGTTACTGGCTCGACAGCGGGACGCTGTTGGGCGCGATCCGTCACAAAGGGTATATCCCGTGGGACGACGATATCGATCTCGGAATGTTGCGGGAGGATTACGAGCGGTTCGTTTCGGTTTTCAATGAAAGCAATGATCGCTATCGCGTGTTAAGCTTTGAACGGGATTCCGATTTCGGATTCCCGTTCGCAAAGGTCTGCGACACAACCACGGTTTTGTACGAGCCGGACGAGCGAGGGAGCAAAATGGCGATCAACATCGATATTTTCCCCTATGACCGCGCGCCGGATGACGATGCGGTTGCAAATGAAATGTTTGACAGACGGGACGCATTACGGCGGGTTTATTCGATCCGGCATGACAGGACCTTCGGCAATCCCGTAGCAAAAGCTCTGCGCGAACTGCGAAAGTTGGGCTATCGGTTGTTCCGTCCGAACGTGACGGTGCAGCAGATGATCGACAATGCCACCCGCTTTGCCAAGGCTGACACGAAGCGGGTTGGGGATTTTACCGGCTTTTCCCGCATGATGTGCGACCGTCGGGTGTTCGATTCCTTTGTCCGGGTGGAATTTGAAGGCAAGCAATACAAAGCGCCTGTCGGTTGGGACGAATGGCTGACCTGCTACTACGGCGACTATATGCAGCTTCCGCCCGAAAACGAGCGCGTGACCCATCATTCGTTTGTGGCGTATCGGAATGACGGGGAAGCATAACGGAGACAATGAGGGGCGGATATCCCGATATTCAAAACAACTACGGTGAGAATTGAGAGCACCGTAAAGGAGCAGATATGATAAACTTTACTGTTGGTCCTGTTCAGTCAGACGAATGCGTGCGCCGGATCGGAGCGGAACAGGTTCCGTATTTCAGAACGCCGGAATTTTCGCAGGTGATGTTTGAGAACGAGCAATGGATGCTGGAATTCGCAAAGGCGCCCAAGGGGGCAAGAGCGGTATTCCTGACCGGTTCGGGAACCGCTTCCATGGAAGCCGCCGTTATGAACACGCTCACCCCGAATGACCGTGCAATTGTGGTAAACGGCGGGAGTTTCGGGGCCAGATTTGAGGAACTTCTGGTGCTGCACGAAATTCCGCACGACGTCATCCGCCTGAATTCAGGCAGCAAACTGACTCCGGAAATGCTGGTACCCTATGAGGGAAAAGGATATACGGCGTTCGTCGTGAATCTTCACGAAACCTCCACGGGTGTGTTGTATGACGCGGACCTGATTCATGATTTCTGCCACCGGAACGGGCTGTTCCTGATTGCGGATGCAATCAGCGCCTTTATTGCGGACCCGATTGACATGGCGGCACTGGGGATTGACGTGATGATAACGGGGTCGCAGAAAGCGCTTGCCTGCCCGCCGGGGATTTCCGTGATGGTGCTGTCTCCGGCGGCAATCAGACGGGCTTACGACAGCAACCCCAAAATCCTGTATCTGAATCTGAAAAGCGCATTGGAAAACGGGGAACGGGGGCAGACACCCTTTACCCCTGCGGTCGGTACGTTGTTGCAGATTCATGCCCGTTTACATGAGATTGCCGAGAACGGCGGAATCGAGCGGGAGACCGAACGAATTGCAAAACTGGCAACCTACTTCCGCGAACGGGTTGTAGGGCTTCCGTTTGCATTTTTCTCGGAGTCCATGTCCAACGCCTGTACCGCACTCCATCCGCTGACCGCTTCCGCCGCGGATATTTTTACGGTCCTGAAAGATGAGTACGGTATCTGGGTCTGCCCGAACGGGGGGGCGTTGCGGGAAACCGTTTTCCGCGTCGGTCACATCGGCGCGTTGACGGAGGAAGATTACGATAAGTTGATTGCGGCATTCTGTGATTTGCGCGCAAGAGGCATTCTTTGATTGGAGAACGGAATGGTTAAAGTAATCACTTACGGGACGTTCGACCTGTTGCACCGCGGTCACGTTCGGCTCCTGGAACGAGCGAAAGCATTGGGCGATTTTCTGATTGTCGGAGTGACTGCCGATGATTTTGATAAGACGCGCGGGAAAATCAATATTCAGCAGTCCCTGATTGAACGGATGGAAGCGGTGAAAGCCCTCGGCATTGCCGACATGGTAATCGTGGAGGAATACGAGGGGCAGAAAATTGACGATATTCTGAAATACGGGGTGGATATTTTTACCGTCGGTTCCGACTGGGAGGGGAAGTTTGACTATCTCAACGGCTACTGCAAGGTAATCTATCTGCCGCGGACGGAGGGGGTCTCCTCCACGGAAATCCGTTCGTCGCAGCGGAATCTGCGTATCGGATTCGTGGGGGAATCCAATCTCGTTGAAAAGTTTCGGACGGAATGCTCCTACGTCAACGGCGTTGAGGTGGTCGGAATCTGTTCGGCGGACCGCAATTATCTGAAAAAGTACGATTCTCTGCGCATCCGCACGCAGAACTATGAGGAACTGTTGGGGCAGGTTGACGCGGTTTATATCGCGTCGCATCCGTCCGTACACGCGGAGCAGATTCGGCTTGCGTTGGAAAACGGAATCCATGTGATTTGCGAATCTCCCATTGCCATGACGGAGCGGGAATGTCGGGCGCTTTTCGGATTGGCGCGGGAGCGGAACCGCGTGTTGATGGATGCAATCAAAACGGCTTACGCAACCGCATACCGCCGGCTGTCGGTCCTGCTCAAAAGCGGGAAAATCGGAAAAATCCGCTCGGTGGATGCGACCTGCACCAGTCTGCGGGAAGTGCGGGCGGACAATCCCGTTTTCCTGTCGCAGGCATGGAACAGTACCTGCTTTTGGGGACCGACGGCGATGCTTCCCGTTTTTGAACTGCTGGGAACGGATTACAGCAAAACAGAGGTGGTTTCGCTGTATGCCGACGCAGGAAAACGGTTTGACACCTTTACGAAAATCGAATGGCTCTACCCGGACGCGGTTGCATCGGTCAAGGTCGGAAACGGTGTGAAGTCCGAGGGAAGCCTTGTGGTGAGCGGAACAAGCGGGTATCTGTATGTCCCCGCGCCATGGTGGAAAACCGATTATTTTGAAGTGCGGTTTGAGGATGTCAACCAGACGAAGAAATATTTTTATCAACTTGACGGCGAGGGAATCCGATACGAGATTGTGGCGTTCGTGCGGAATGTTCTGAACGGTTGTCGGAACAGTTCCGTTCCGGAAGAAGTCTCCGCCGCCATCTGTGCCATGATGGAAAAACGGGCAGATGCGGAATTGTCCGGTACCTGAAGAATCGGGAGCAACACTGCGCAACCGTGCCGTGTTATCTCAACAAGAAAGGAAGAAGAAATGTCCTTATTCAAAAACAAGACCCTGCTGATTACCGGCGGAACGGGATCGTTCGGCAACGCCGTTCTGAACCGCTTTCTCCGCACGGACATCGGCGAGATTCGTATTTTCTCCCGTGATGAGAAGAAGCAGGATGATATGCGCCACGAATTTCAGGCGAAAATGCCCGATGTGGCAGATAAAATCAAGTTTTATATCGGGGACGTGCGCAATCTGCAGTCCTGCCGCAGTGCGATGTACGGTGTGGATTATATTTTCCACGCGGCGGCGCTCAAGCAGGTCCCGTCCTGCGAGTTCTTCCCAATGGAGGCGGTCCGCACCAACGTCATCGGCACCGATAACGTGTTGACCGCAGCGATTGACGCGGGCGTGGAGTGCGTCATCTGTCTTTCCACCGACAAAGCGGCGTATCCCATCAACGCCATGGGGATTACCAAGGCAATCGAGGAAAAGGTCGCGGTTGCGAAGTCCCGCAATTCGGGAAAGACCAGAATTTGCTGCACCCGTTACGGCAACGTCATGTGTTCCCGCGGGTCCGTCATCCCGCTCTGGATTGACCAGATTCGGAGCGGCAATCCGATTACCGTCACCGAGCCGCGCATGACCCGTTTCATCATGTCGCTTGAGGAGGCGGTCGACTTGGTCCTCTTTGCCTTTGAACACGGCGAGAACGGCGACCTGCTGATTCAGAAAGCCCCTGCCTGTACCATCGGTACGCAGGCGCAGGCGGTTTGCGAACTGTTCGGGGGCAGGAAAGAGGACATCAAGGTCATCGGCATCCGCCACGGCGAAAAGATGTATGAAACGCTCCTGACCAACGAGGAATGCGCGAAAGCGGTTGACATGGGCGACTTCTACCGCGTTCCCGCCGATAACCGCGGGCTGAATTACGACAAGTATTTCAGCAAAGGTGACGAGACGCGCAACGTGCTGACCGAATTCAACTCCAACAACACGCGTCTTTTGAACGTGGAGGAGACGAAAGCAAAAATTGCGTCGCTTCCGTATATCCGGGACGAACTTGCAAAGGTGGGGAAATAAATGTTTGAGCATGTGAAGTGGCAGGAAAACGGCAAACTGAAACTGTTGATTATCGTGGGGACCCGCCCCGAGATTATCCGCCTTTCCGCGGTGATTACCAAGTGCCGCAGATATTTTGACACCGTTCTTGCTCACACGGGGCAGAATTACGACTACAACCTCAACGGCGTATTCTTTAAGGACCTGAAACTGGCGGACCCTGAGGTCTACCTTGACGCGGTCGGCTCCAACCTCGGAGAGACTTGTGGAAACATCATTGCCAAATCCTACACGCTTATGGAGGAGATAAAACCCGACGCGGTGTTGGTTCTGGGCGATACCAACTCCTGCCTGTCGGTCATCGGCGCCAAGCGGTTGCACATTCCGATTTTCCATATGGAAGCGGGCAACCGTTGCAAGGACGAGTGTTTGCCCGAGGAAACGAACCGCCGCATTGTGGACATCATTTCGGATGTCAACATGGCGTATTCCGAGCATGCGCGGCGGTATCTTGCCGACTGCGGTCTGCCGCGGGAGCGCACCTATGTCACGGGGTCGCCGATGGCGGAAGTCCTGCGGGGCAACCTTGCCGAGATTGAAGCGAGCGACATTCATGCCCGTCTCGGTCTGGAGAAAGGGAAGTATATCCTGCTTTCCGCACACCGCGAGGAAAACATTGACACCGAGAAGAATTTCACGAGTCTGTTTACGGCAATCAACAGAATGGCGGAAAAATACGATATGCCCATCCTGTATTCCTGCCATCCGCGGAGCCGCAAGCGGTTGGAAGCGAGCGGGTTCAGACTGGACCTCCGCGTGATTCGGCACGAGCCGCTCGGGTTTCACGATTACAACTGCCTCCAGATGAACGCATTCTGCGTTGTGTCCGACAGCGGCACGCTCCCCGAGGAAAGCAGTTTCTTTACAAGCGTCGGGCATCCGTTCCCGGCAGTCTGCATCCGCACTTCGACCGAGCGCCCCGAGGCGCTGGACAAGGCGTGCTTCATTCTCTCGGGCATTGACGAGAAGGGACTGCTCCAATCGGTTGACACGGCGGTGGAAATGAACCGCAACGGCGACCACGGAATTCCCGTACCCGACTATGTGGAGGAGAACGTATCTTCCAAAGTGGTCAAGATTATTCAGTCCTATACGGGTGTGGTCAATAAGATGGTCTGGAGAAAAGAGCAATGAATATTCTGGTAACGGGTGCAAAGGGGTTCGTCGGTCGGAACCTCTGCGAGAATCTGAAGAACCTGCGCGACGGCAAGAACCGCACGAGACCGAATCTCCGAATCGACGAAATCTACGAATACGACGTCGATGGCACGCCGGAGGAGTTGGACGCGTACTGTGCGCGGGCGGATTTTGTGTTCCACCTTGCAGGGGTGAACAGACCGAAGGACCCCGCCGAGTTTCGGGCGGGCAATTGCGGGTTTGCGTCCGTGGTTCTGGATACGTTGAAGAAGCACGGGAACCGGTGTCCCGTGATGCTTTCCTCTTCGATTCAGGCGACCCTTGCGGGCAGATTCGGGACGTCCGAGTACGGGTTATCCAAGCGCGACGGGGAGGAATTGTTCTTCCGCTATGCGGCGGAAACCGGCGTAAAGGTGTTGGTCTACCGGTTTCCGAATCTCGTTGGCAAGTGGGTCAGACCGAACTACAACAGCGCGGTCGGGACGTTCTGCTACAACATTGCGCACGATTTGCCGATTACGGTAAACGACCCGTTGGTGGAGTTGGAGTTGCTGTTCATTGACGACCTGACGGAGGAACTGTTTGACGCGTTGGAGGGGCGGGAGCATCACTGCGAATTTGACGGGGTGGATACGGTCCTCACCGAGAACGGGAGGTACTGTGCCGCGCCGGTGACGCACAGGGCGACGCTTGGGTACATTGCGGAATGTCTGCACCGATTCCACGACCAGCCGCAGACGCTTGTGATTCCCGAGATTCCGAACGGCAGTTTTGAAAAGAAGTTGTATTCGATGTATCTGTCCTACCTGCCGAAAGAAAAAATCGCATTCCCGCTGAAGATGAACGTGGATGCGCGCGGCAGTTTTACGGAGTTGCTCAAGACCGAGAAATGCGGGCAGGTGAGTGTAAACATATCCAAGCCCGGGGTTACGAAAGGGCAGCACTGGCACAACTCCAAGTGGGAGTTTTTCATCGTGGTATCGGGTCACGGGTTGATTGAGGAGCGCAGAATCGGTTCGGACGAGGTATTGCGTTTTGAGGTGTCGGGGGAGAAGATTGAGGCGGTGCATATGCTCCCGGGGTACACGCACAACATCATCAATCTTTCCGACACGGAGGACCTTGTAACGGTGATGTGGGCGAACGAGCAGTTTGACCCTGCCCATCCCGACACGTTCGGTGAGCCGGTCTGACGGGGGAAAAAAAGACCTTGGAGGGAGAGGAAGACCTTGGAGGGAGGGGGACCCCTCTTGAAAGAGGGGTCCCCCTCCCTCCAAACCTCCCACTCCCTCCGAGAACTTCCCCACAGGACCCCGCCGTTTCGGGAGCGAAAATCGGATTCGCTTTCTGGGATAGCGGGGTTCTGTGGGGAAGTCTTTGTTGTTTGGGGCGGTGCGGAGACGCACTTGATAGGGTGGTGAGAGCGGCAGGTGGTTGGCATATTTGAAATCGATAGAGCATCATTATGCGGTATTCGTTATAAAAAAGTAACCGCCGACCTCGCAGGAGGGGCGGTTATTGTTGTGTGCAGGATGGGGATATGACTGTCAGCAAAGAATGCGTTGAGGGGGGCGGGGCAATCGGGGTTCTTATGATTGCATTTCCGCGACGATTCGGGTCATTTCGCTCATCTTGCGTTCCATGTCGGCAACCAGTTTGAACTGTGTCCGGCAGCGGTCCAGATTATGGTTTTCGCGGTGGATACGGAAGTAGTGGTCGCCGTCAATGTGGTCGGTCAGGAAGCGCATACCGCATTCCAAGGTCATCAGTTTTGCCGCAAAAGGAAGCAGTTCGCGCTCGCGCGGGGTTACGCTGTCGCCCAACTCTTCCAGATAGGCTTTGGTGTAGGCGCGGAAGTAGTCGAGGTCGAACGAGACTTTATCGAGGTTCTGCTCGTCCTCTGCCGCGGTCGAAGCACCGAAGCGCAGGGAATCGCCGTAATCGTAGAGCATGGACCCGGGCATCACCGTATCGAGGTCGATTACGCAGATGCCTTTTCCGGTTTTTGCGTCCAGCATGACGTTGTTGAGTTTGGTGTCGTTGTGCGTGACGCGGAGCGGGACCGAGCCGTCCGCAATTGCATCGGTAATGATTCGCATCTCATCGGCGCGGTCCAGAACGAATCGGATTTCGGACTCAACCGACGCGGCTCGTCCGACGGGGTCTCTTTCCAGCGTTTCGCGGAAAATACGCAGGCGGTCGGGGGTATCGTGAAAGTGCGGAATCGTTTCGTGGAGTTTTTCGGCGGGGAAGTCGGAGAGCATCCGCTGAAATTTACCGAACGCCCGCGCGCTCTCGGCAAAGACCTCGGGGGAGGGGGCGCTGTCAACCGACACGGCGTTTTCAATAAACAGGTAAACGCGGTAGCAGTCGCCGTCGGGGGCACGGTAGTAGGAGTGGTTATCGGTGGTCGGGATGACCGTCAGCGTTTCGCGCATCGGGTCGCCGCCCGCGGCAACAATCTTTTTCCGCAGGAACGAGGTCACTGCGAGGATATTTTCCATCACGCCGTCGGGGTCGCGGAAAATGTCGGTGTTGATGCGTTGCAGGATAAAGCGTGGGGAAGTTCCCACAAGATAGGTACTGTTGATATGCCCGTTTCCGTAGGGCGTGGAAACGTGGTCCAAATCAAAATGGCGCAGAACGTCCGAGGTAAATTGAATATCTTTCATTTTTTTGTCAGAAAATGCGAAAAACCTCTTGCATTTTTTCCTTTCATGCGTTATAATAACATTATACAATACCCAAATGCAAATATATATATAGAAACGGATAACTTTTCTTTGAAAAAAGATATTTATTACCGAAAAACAGTTCCCGAGCCGATGACGGACGTTCCGGTAGCCCGTTGTCCCGACGTTACGTCGTTTCATTTTTCTCTGGACCGCATCTTCGGGGAGAAATACGAGTACGCGGGAGAGAAGCACCCGTTTTGGGAATTGGTTTACGTGCTTGGCGGGTCCGTCGGCATTACGGCGGACGAAAAAATCTATATTCTGGATGCGGGGCAATGCCTCCTGCACCCGCCGAACGAGTTTCACCGGCTCCGTTCGGAGCGGGGGACCGAGCCGCATGTGCTGAATCTGTCGTTTCACAGCGATTCCATGCCGGCGTATCAGGGGCGTATTTTCATGCCCGATTCGGCGTTGCGCGAGGAACTGTTGGAGATTAGCATGGAGGTCCGGACGGGACTGCACACCTCGGACGCGGCGCTTCTGTCGGAACAGCGGGTGCGATTTGAATACTGGCTTTTGCGCGCGCTTCGGAGCGTGGGCGAGGGCGGCGCGACCGAAAGTTCGGGTGCCTTGCGGTACGGAGAAATTATCAACGTGATGCGGGCGCACGTCGGCGAGGCGCTCAGCGCGGAGGAGATTGCGCGGTTATGCAACATGAGCCTTTCCAATCTGAAAAAGGTGTTCACCCGTTATGCGGGCATGGGCATCGCGCGGTATTTTACCGAGATGAAGATGCAGCGCGCGGCGGAACTGTTGCGGACGGGAAAACGCGTGGGCGAGGTTGCGGCGGAACTCGGTTATGGCGACCAGAACTATTTCAGCACGGTATTCCGTCGCATTATGGGGACCCCGCCCGGGAGTTATCGTGGGTAGGAGTCCGCGTCCTGAAATGAAATTATACTTGAAAAGAGGATAAAAACATGAAATTCATTACGGTACCGACTTATGAAAAGATGAGCCGTCAGGCGGCGAACATCATCTCCGCGCAGGTCATCATGAAGCCCGACTGCGTGTTGGGGCTTGCAACGGGGTCATCGCCCGTTGGCGTTTACCGGCAGTTGATTGACTGGTACAACAAGGGCGACATTGATTTTTCGCAGGTGACGTCGGTCAATCTGGACGAGTACATCGGGCTTTCGGGCGACCACCCGCAGAGTTACCGCTACTTCATGCAGGAGAACTTCTTCAATCACATCAACATTGACCCGTCGCGGACCTTTGTGCCGTGCGGCACGGCTCCGGACCCTGTGGCGGAATGCACGGAGTACGACGCGCGCATCAAGCGGCTGGGCGGAATTGATTTGCAACTTTTGGGGATTGGTCTGGACGGTCACATCGGGTTCAACGAGCCGGCGGACTGTTTCATCACGGCAACGCACGTTGCGGATCTGCACGAATCGACCATTCACGCGAACGCACGCTTCTTTGCGAGCGAAGCGGAGGTACCGAAGCAGGCAATCAGCATGGGCATGGTTTCCATCATGCAGGCGCGTAAAATTCTGCTGATTGCGAACGGGTCTGCGAAGAAAGAGGTTCTGCTCCGCGCGTTCAACGGACCGATTACCCCTGCGCTTCCCGCTTCGATTCTCCAACTTCACCCTGACCTGACGGTGATATTCAGCGAGGAGTGAGAGGAAGAAGACCTTGGAGGGGGAGAGAAAGACCTTGGAGGCGCAGGGAGACCCCTTTCGGAGGGGTCTCCCTACCCTCCAAACCTCCCTGACCTACCCCGAACTTCCCCACAGGACCCCACCATTTCGGGAGCGAAAAGTCGTTTCGCTTTCGTTAAGGCGGCGGGGTCCTGTGGGGAAGTTTTTTGGTTTGGTGGGAGGTATTGGGGAAATATGGAGGTGAGATGAGGCATTTGTTAAAAAACGGGTTGACAAGATATAAGGGGCGTGATATTAAATAATAGGGAATGGGTTATATGCCAATTATATGAAAGTGTGGAGAGGGAATGTTAATGAACATTTTGTTGAACTCACACTTCCGGATACTTTGCGGTGGGTAGAAGCACAGAATCTAACCGGTTGTGAAAAAGTGGTACAGACCGAAAACGGTATTTCTTATATTGGGAATTGGGTAGTTCACGCGGACAACAGCCTGACATCAATTGTATTGCGGGATGGGACAGTCGGCATTGCGAATAGAGCAATTTCCAATGAAAATCTGAAAAGTATAATGATTCCCGCAAGCCTGAAAACGATTTGCGGCAGTATTGTGGATGAGAATGTTTCCGGTCGCTCTTTGCGCGAACTCTATATTTCAAATCTTGCGGCATGGTGTGCTGTACGGTGTATCGATTATAACGATAGCCGCTTTCTCTCTTTCACCTCCGCACCCACAAATCAAGCGCGAAGCCGCACTTTCAAACGATTCCGTACCTTCCAAACCAACAAAAACTTCCCCATAGGACCCCGCCACCATGCCAAGCGAATCAAATCTTCGTTGCCAATTTGGCGGGATCCTGTGGGGAAGTTCTCGGAGGGTCAGGAGGTTTGGAGGGTCGGTGACAGATTTTGCAACGCAAAATCTTGTCAATAGCGGCTTTGCCGCGTTAGCCCCATCTGCGAAAGAGGGTCCCCTGCGCCTCCAAGGTCTTTCCCTTACTCTTACATCACCGGATACCCCGCGGCGGTGTGCGCCGCAATCAGGTCGTCGCAAAGGGAGACGATCTCGTCGGTTGAGAGTTGAGCGCCCGTGTGCGGGTCCATCATCGCCGCCTGATAAATCAAATCCCGACTGCCCGTGTAAGCCGCCTCAATCGTCAGCATCTGCGGGTAAATGTTCGAGGAGTTCATCGCCGCAAGTTGAAGCGGGAGCGGACCAACGTAAGTCGGCGTAATGCCGCTCTTGTCCACCAGACACGGAACCTCCACACATGCGTCATACGGCAGATTGGAAATCATCCCGTGGTTGATGACGTTGCCGCCAATCTTGTACGGTACCCCCGTTACAATCGCTTCCATGATGTGCGACGCATACTCGCGGGAGCGCGTGTGCTGAACGTTGCCGCCAGCCATCAGCTCCTCCTTCTGCTGCTCCCACTTTGCAATCTGATTCACACAGCGGCGCGGGTATTCGTCCAGCGGAATGTTGAACTTTTCAATCAGGTCGTCGCGCCCCGCCTTGATGTAGAACGGGTTGTACTCCGCGTTGTGCTCACTGCTCTCCGTGCAGTAGTAGCCCAGCTTGTCGATGTAGTCAAAACGGACCATGTCGTTGTGCTTCTCAGTCGCGTTCTTTTCTTTCGCGCGGCGCTTGATTTCGGGGTAAAGGTCGTTGCCGTCCTTGTCGGTGATTTCAAGCAACCACGCCATGTGGTTGATGCCTGCAATCCGCGTCTGACAGCCCTCCAGCTTGTCATCCATGCCAACATGATTCAGCAGGTCGCGCGCGCAGACCTGTACGCTGTGGCAAAGTCCCACCGTCTTGACGTTCGTGTAGCGCTGCATATAGCCCGAGAGAATCGCCATCGGGTTGGTGTAGTTGAGGAACCACGCGTTGGGGCAGACCTCCTCAATGTCGCGGGCAAAGTCTTTCAGAACGTGGATGGTCCGCAATCCGCGGAAAATGCCGCCGATGCCGAGCGTGTCGGCAATCGTCTGCCGCAGACCGTACTTTTTCGGAACCTCAAAGTCAATAATCGTGCAGGGGTCGTAAAGACCGACCTGAATCGCGTTCACCACAAAATCCGCTCCGCGCAGAGCCTCCTTGCGCTGCTCCACACCGAGGTACTTGCGGACTGTCGCCTTGCCGCTGTTGATGCTTTCGTTCATCTTGGTAATCAGAAGATAGGACTCCTCCAAGCGCTCTGCGTTGATGTCATAAAGGGCAACCTCCATGTCGTGGAATTCGTCGCACAGCATGGTGTCGCCGATGACGTTCTTGGAAAATACGGTGCTTCCCGCACCCATAAAGGTCAACTTCATTGTGATTTCCTCCTGTAATCCCGCTTTCCGCGGGTCCTTTTTTATCATACAACATTTTTTTCAATTTGTCTATTGCATAACGGAAGAAAATATGGTATAATGGAACTACTTTGGAGGGCAGGTGATCAAATGGAACAGACCAAAACGGGGCAAAAGACGGAAGTCCTGCTGATAAACCGACATCTTGCCGACCTGAACCCAATCGTCGCAGGGCAGGAAATCTGTGCCGCGGGGCATCGGTTCGGACCGTCGGTCAGAAAATACGTCCTGCTTCATTGCGTGCTGTCGGGCAAGGGGACCTACACCTGCGGCGGGGTTACCTATCCGGTTGCGGCGGGGCAGGTCTTTCGCATCCTGCCGGAGGAGGAAACGGTCTATCAGGCGGACGACCGCGACCCATGGCACTATGCGTGGATTGGCTTTGACGGCAGACTTGCGGAGAAAATGGCAACCATGCCACCGGTTTTTTCCGTTTCGGCGTCGGTCACAAGCCTGTTCCGCAGGAGCGCGGAGAACACCGACGCTTCCGAGTTCGGGCTGACCGCAAGCCTGTTCCGCCTTTACGATGAACTGTTTGCGGACCGAACGCAGAACGGGAACGAGTACGTCCGCCGAATCCGAAATTACATCGACGCGATGTATATGAGAAAAATCAGCATCGAGGGGCTTGCGGACCAGTTGCACCTGAACCGACGGTATCTGACGCGCCTGTTTCATGCGGAAACCGGCATGAGCATTCGGGATTACCTGCTCCGGACACGGATGCGGGAGGCAACCGAGTGCCTGCGCGCGGGGCTGTCGGTCGGGGAAACGGCGGAGCGGTGCGGATATGAGGATATGTTCCTCTTTTCCAAACTGTTTCGGAAAACCTACGGGGTCAGCCCGTTGGGATGGAAAAACAAGGAATAGGAGAATTGCGGATATGAAAGTATCGGAATTGCAGTTTGGGGCATATGACTATGTAAGAATCGCAGTCCTGCGCCACAGCGGCCCCGAATACTGCGCGGCGGGCGCGGAGGATTACGTTCTGCGGACCTACGGAGAGCGGGAACTGGCGGAGGACGGCGTGACGAATGCGGACGGCTGGCTGACGCTGAAACTTGCGGAAGCGGGCAAAAAAGAATAAACCGCCAAAGAACCCAAAAAACACAGCCCGTCCCAATCAACAGGGACGGGCTGCCGACGCTCCGTCATGTTTTGCGGCATCCCGCAAAAGCCGACAGCGTGTCAGGGGACCGAGCGGAAGAAATCAACATCTGTCCGAACGGCGGAAATCGGGAGGAATCCTTATTTCGTCTTAATGGAGTTCTCGTAGGACTCGATCATCTTCTTGACCATCTGTCCGCCGACCGAACCAGCCTGCTTCGCGGTAATGTCACCGTTGTAGCCCTGCTTCAGGTTCACACCGACTTCGTTCGCGGCTTCCATCTTGAATCTCTCCAGAGCTTCCTTTGCTTCCGGAACCATAGCCTTGTTGCTTGCCATTGTTTTGTTCTCCTCTCCTGAACGGTCCGTGCGTGACCGTTCACCGAGGCGAACGATCATGTATCGGCCATTCGTTTATCTATATCATTGAGCGCGGTTTCCCGCCGCTCTGTTACTATTGTTCGCTGTGTGCTGTGATTTATGAATGGAAAAATTTTGTTCGCCGAAGTGCCGGATAGCAATTTTTCGGAACGACAGGTACAGAACCGGTTCCGTTTCCCGTGATGGTGTTGCGTTTTTCCTCACAGGACGGTATTTCTGAAATTTGCCATAGAAAAAACTTGCCTGCGGATTGGTTGCAGGCAAGTTTTTTGTTTGCGGTATGGGGTTATGACAATTCCGCCGCCATGCGGCAAAAGCGGGTTGCGGGCTGTGTTTCGCCGTCCACCTGAATCGGAATCGGCTCCGTATAGCGGACTTCAATCCGATTTCCGCAAAGGACCGTGACGTTGTTTCGATACCGTTCTGCCCGTCCGTCAAATATGGCGCGCAGAACGCGTATGGCGCGCAGTTTTCCCGCGTCGTGCAGAATCATGACCGAAATCCGGCGGTCTTCGCCCAAGCGGTTCTGCCGCGGGGTGGGAATCATGCCGTCGCAGAATTTTCCCTGCGTCACGGGGACAAGCCAGACCTTGCTGTAAACGTGCGGCACGCCGTCCACGGTCACGGTGACGTCGGTCGGTCGGCGGGGCAGTTTCGGAAGCGCGTTGAAAAACGAGTTGCCGCTCGCGTTGCCGGTGAAGTTACTGACCCCGTTGAGGACGCGCAGGGAAACGCGCTCGGTCTGCACGGTCGGCAGATTCCGCAGGTAACGGTTGATGCGCACGGGCGGGTCGTTTGCCTGCCGCCCGATGTCGTGCCAGAAATCGTTGTGCTGTCCGGTCGGGTAATAATAGATGTCGTGACGGAGCGGTCCCGTGCCGATTCCGTTGATGAAATGGGCGAGTGTTCCGTCGCCGCCCGCAATCAGGACTGCGTCTCGCGGCGCGATTTTCGCGAGAAAGGAGGAGTAACTGTCGATTTCGGTGATGTCATAAAAGCGTATTTCGCAATCCTGCAACATCTCGGGCAGGCGCATGGCACGCTCGGTCCCGTTGCCGCCTCCTGCCAATGGGTTGTAAAGGATGCGGTACTGTTTCATTTTTGGTCCGTCTCCGTTCCCGCGGACTTTTTCCCGCCGTGACCGAACAGGTTGAACTTTGATTCGGTTCCCGCAAGGAGCCGTTCGATGTTCGCCTTATGCCGCCAAATCAGCAGCAGGACCGACACGGCGCAGATGGGCAGGACCGCGGCATGGGAGGTCCCGAGGAACCCGAGCGCGATGACGAACGCGATGCCCGCGCTGATGGATGAGAGCGACATGATTTTGACTGTGAACAGCAGGAGCAGGAACACGCCGACGGCAATCAGTCCCGCGCGCCAGTCCACGAACCAGATGGACGAGAGCCAGACCATGACCGTTTTGCCGCCCTTGAAACGGTACCAGACGGGATAGGCGTGACCGAGCATGGCGAAGAGCGCTCCGTAGGCGGCGCCGAGTTGAAAGTTCTCCCACGCGTAGCGGAAGATACAACCCGCAAAAACGCAGGCGAGGATGCCCTTGCAGAGGTCGAGCAGAAAGACCAACCACGCGAATTTCCAACCGTAGACGCGCTTGAAGTTGGTAAAGCCCGGGTTCTTACTTCCCTGCGTGCGGATGTCCTGATGGTAAATTGTTTTTGAGAGCAGAATGGCGGGATTCAGTCCCGCGATGAGGTAGGGGACGACCGCCGCAAGTGCGTAAAATACGAATGCCATGATTTTCATGTGTGTTCCTTTCTGTAGACCTAAAGACCTTGGGGCTTTGCCCCAAGCCCTACTTGAAAACTTCTTGAAAGAAGTTTTCAAGACTTTCAAGAACTTTCAACAAGGG
>CAZVYZ010000022.1:0-27533 GCA_964630695.1 uncultured Ruminococcus sp. | reverse complement strand
AAAAATCCGGCTTCGCGATTTCACCATCGGAATTGCGCGGTATTGCCTTAAAGTTCTTGAAAGTCTTGAAAACTTCTTTCAAGAAGTTTTCAAGTAGGGTTCGGGGCAAAGCCCCGAGGTCTTTCCCTCACACCCCGTCTAAACGACGGCGGATGCTCTTCATGTCCTCCAACATGTCCTCGCGCTTGCGCGGGTCGCGGAGGATCGCCGCAGGATGGAAAACCGCAGTCATCGCGAAACCGCCCTTTTCAACCCACGTCCCGTGTTCCGCCGTGATCCGATAGTTCGGTTTAATCAACCGCATTGCCGAAATTCGACCGAGGCATACGATAATCTTCGGACGAATCAGGCGCACCTGCTCGCGCAGATACCCAATGCAGGCGTCCTCTTCCTCGGGCTTCGGGTCGCGATTCTGCGGCGGACGGCACTTCAGAATGTTGGCGATGTAAACCTGCTCGCGGCTGATGCCGACCGCTTCCAGATAACGGTCCAACAATTGCCCCGCACGCCCTACAAACGGCGTGCCGCTCAAATCCTCCTGCTCCCCGGGGGCTTCGCCGACGAACATCAGGTCCGCGTGGGGATTTCCAACCCCGAAAACCGAGTTTGTCCGCGAGTCCCCCAAAGGACACGCGTGACACGCCGCACAAAGCGCGCGGACCTCTTCCAGATCGTTTGCCATGTCGACCTCCTTGGTCAAAGCATTTTTGCGGGGAAATCGGTCAGACCCTCCTGTTCGGAAAGGGGACCGGCACAGTGGAGCGTGTAGTCACCACTCCGCAGGACCGCGCAAAGGCGGTTCATGTCGGTAATCGGCTCATCGGTCAGAATGCCCGCGTCCGTGTAGAAATCCGCGTTGTGAAAATCACTTCCCGAGGTCGGTATCTTTTTCTGCATCCGACACCATTCGCGCGTCATCGGGTTGCGGGAGCGCTGCCCAACGTGCCCGTTGAATACCTCGTAGCCGTCCAACAGCTCGGGCGGCATCACCGTCATGCCGTTTCGGAACGGATGCGCCTGAATCACAAGCAGACCGTCTGCGTGCGCCAGCTCGGAAAAATCGCGCAGGTTCATATCGTAAAGATAGGGGTGCGAAAGAACGTATTGCTCGTCAAGTCCGAAAACCAGATAGTCATTCATGTTTTCGGGAAAGCGGATTTCCATACCGAGCAGAACGTGCATCCGATTTCCCGCGCGCTCGGTCGCGCGCCGCCACGCGCGGAGAAAGTAGTCTGCGCGTGCCTGCCAGTCGGAACCCGCCGTGTCAAGCGTGTAGTTGTTGAAATGGTTGGAAATGACCAATGAGGTGTAACCTTCACGCAGATAACGATCCACCACCGCCGCCGCGTCCACGTGGGCGCAACGGCTCACCTCGGAGGTGTGCGCGTGCAATTCCGTCAGATAAGGCATTTTTACTTGACCTCAATGATGGATTCGTCCCACATCGTGGGCTTCTCATAGCCGAGCAGGTTGACCACGGTCGCGGCAACGTCGGAAAGCCCGAAATGCCCCTCGGTCTTCACGCGGTAATGCTCCTTTGCGGGTGTGTTGTCGTAGAAAATGCAGGGAACGGGATTGAGCGTGTGGCTTGTCTTGGCTTTCATCTTGCCGTTCTTGTCCACTTTGGGAAGCCCTGTCTTTTTGTCCATTTCAAACATCTCGTCGGCGTTGCCGTGGTCGGCGGTGATGATTGCCACGCCTCCCAGTTCGTCAATGACGGGCAACAGTCTGCCAATCTGGAGGTCCAGCGCTTCCATCGAGCAACGGGTTGCCGCAAGGGAACCGGTATGACCCACCATGTCGCCGTTCGGGTAATTGACGCGCAGGAATTTGTATTTGCCGGAGCGAAGCGCTTCAATCAGTTTGTCGGTAATCTCGGCGCATTTCATCCACGGGCGCTGTTCAAACGGGACCACATCCGAGGGAACCTCAATGTATGTCTCCAGTTTCTCGTTGAATTTGCCCGAGCGGTTGCCGTTCCAGAAATAGGTCACATGACCGTACTTCTGCGTTTCGGAGATTGCCAGAACCGGAATGCCGGTGTCGGCAAGATACTCGCCCATGGTGTTGGTAATCTCGGGAGGGGAGACGAGATAGTTCTTCGGAATGTGCAGGTCGCCGTCGTATTCAAGCATACCCGCATACATCACCTTGGGGACCCGCACGCGGTCAAACTTGTCAAACTGTCCCTCGGGCGCGTCAAAACTCTTGGAAATTTCAATCGAACGGTCGCCGCGGAAGTTGAAGAAAATCACGCTGTCGCCGTCCTCAATTGTGCCGACCGGCTTGCCGTCTTTCGCAATCACGAAAGCGGGGAGGTCTTGGTCAATGACGTGCAGTTCGTTCCGATAGGTCGTGACCGCTTCCGCCGCCGATGCGAACTGCCTGCCGATGCCGAGAACGTGCGTTTTCCAACCCTCCTCCACCATGTGCCAGTTTGCTTCGTAGCGGTCCATCGTAATCTGCATCCGTCCGCCGCCGGAGGCAATCATCACGTCGAAGTCCGCGTCGCGCAGACCGTCCAGAAATGCCTCAAACGGATTGATATAGTCAAGTGCAGAGGTCTCGCCGACGTCGCGACCGTCCAGAAGAATGTGGATGCGGACCCGCGCCACGCCCTCTTTTTTGGCTTCCGTCACCATTGCCTTGAGGTGGTCAATGTGCGAGTGGACGTTACCGTCCGAAAACAGTCCGAGGAAGTGCAGGGTGGAGTGATGGTCTTTTACGTTGGCAATCAACTTTTTCCAAGTCTCGGACGCAAACATTTTGCCCGATTCAATGGAATTGGAAACCAACTTTGCGCCTTGCGCGAAAACCTGTCCCGCACCGAGCGCGTTGTGACCGACTTCGCTGTTGCCCATATCATCGTCGGAGGGGAGTCCCACCGCCGTGCCGTGCGCTTTCAGGGGAACCATCGGGTATTTTTCCATCAGCATATCGAGGTTCGGGGTGTAAGCGGACTTCACCGCATTGGAAATCGTGTCGGGAGCAAGTCCGACGCCGTCCATCACGACGGTCAGAACCGGTCCCTTGACGCCGGGAAAGCCGTCGAGTTTTTTCAGAATTTTGTTCATGTCTGTTCCTCCATTCACAAAAAGCATTTTCATACATATACTATTATAGCCAAAAAAATGCAAATTGCAAGGGAATTCGGAAAAGTTTTCCGAAAATTCAAGAACGGCGGACGAAAAGGCTCAACGCTCGCCGCGTCGAATGGCAAGGTCACAGAGCAGGGAGGTGGAAATCGCGAGGGCAAAAGACGCGAGGATGTAGACGGGACCGTCCGCAAAGTGTAATGCCGCGAGAACGGGGTCGCACTCCGCCTCGGCGAGATAGGAAATCAGCAGCGCGACTGCCGCAAGCAAAACTGCCGCCGATTCCAACAAAAGCATTCTGCACGCCGTTTTTTTCAGCGTCGGCGCCCGCTTTCCGAAAATATTCATATTTCAGCACTCCGCAATGAATAAAAATTATAATTTCCGAAAAAGAATATAACATAAAAATCCGATACTATCAGACTGCTTTTTCTGTATAAAACAATACTATTATAAAGGATAAAAATGAATATGTAAAGTATAAAATTTTTCTCATAAAAAACATAATATGGAAAAACGGAATATTTATCCTAAATTTCTCGTAAAAATGGATAGAAAAAGACGAAAAATGTGTTTTTGAACAACAAAGGCGTGTCAAAATGCACAAATCGCAAGGTTTTGTGTTTATAATTGACACTTTTGAAATCTATTATAATATATGGTAAGTACCGAAAAATTTTCTTCACGGGAGGCAATCATGTTCAAAGAACCGATTTATCAACACAAACCCATTATCCTCGCACAGGAAACCGTACACTTCGGCGGGATGATTCTCGATTACCGTCTTGTTGCGTACCAATCCCGCACCGAACGTTTCCGCATCCGGATTACATCAGGGGAAGAGCGCGTGGAATCCACGGTCGGAAACGATATAGAGGCGGCAGTGCGCGCTTACCGTGCGGTGCTGCGCGGCAGAGTGACGCCTTGCGGCTTGGAAGACGTCATGTATGATTTGAAAAGTGTTTGAAAAAGCGGAAAAACCCTTTACAAAACCTTGTTTTTGTGATAAAATAAAAGAGGAAGTTCCAAAAAATATCCGGAAACAGAAATCACAGGAAACAGAGGTGATATGATGAAGTGTCCTGCTTGCGGTTATCCCGAAAGTAAGGTGATAGATTCCCGTCCGGCATCCGAGGGCAATAGCATTCGGCGGCGGCGGGAGTGTCTGTCCTGTCAGAAACGGTTTACAACCTTTGAAACCGTTGAAACCGTCCAACTGATTGTGGTCAAAAAAAGCGGCGTCAAGGAACTGTTCGATAAACAGAAACTGCTCAGCGGTGTACTGAAGTCGACCGAAAAGCGTCCCGTTGACGCAATCGCGCTGGTCAACGAAATCGAAACCGAGTTGCAGAATTCCCTGCGGCAGGAGGTCAGTTCCACCGAGATTGGGGAAATGGTCATGAGCAAACTCAAGGCGGTGGACGAAGTGTCCTACGTCCGGTTTGCGTCGGTCTATCGGGAATTCCGCGACATTGATACGTTCTTATCGGAACTGAAAGACCTCAAGAAACAGTTGCGCGAACAGCAAGCGCAGAAATGAGCCGTATCTGGAATCCGTGGCACGGCTGTCACCGCGTGAGCGAGGGGTGCGCGAACTGCTATGTGTTTCGTATCGACGGCGGTCACGGACACGATGCCGGAACGGTCCGTATCAATGCGGACTTTCTGTTGCCGCTCAAGCACGGGCGAGACGGTGCGTGGAAAGTCGAGGCGGGGGAGACGCTTTACACCTGCTTCACCTCGGATTTTCTGCTGCCCGAAGCCGACGAATGGAGAGCGGACGTCTGGCGCATGATGCGCGTGCGGGAGGACCTGCACTTTGTCTTTTTCACAAAACGCATCGAGCGGCTTTCCGCTTGTCTTCCCGCAGATTGGGGAGATGGGTACCCGAACGTGACCGTCGGATGTACCTGCGAGAATCAAAAGCGGGCGGATTTCCGTCTGCCGATTTTTCTGTCGTTGCCGATACAGGAGCGGATTATCGTTTGCGAACCGCTTCTGGAGGCGGTGGACCTGCGACCGTACCTGAAATCCGGACTTGTGCGGGAGGTAACGGTCGGAGGGGAATCGGGGGAACGCGCTCGGATTTGCGATTTCGGGTGGGTAAGAGACATCTGCCGTGCATGCCGCGAGACGGGGGTCCGTTTTCGCTATCACCAGACCGGAGCCTTGCTCTGTCGGGACGGGACCGTATATCGGATTCCGCGCGGAAAACAGCAGGCTCAAGCCCAAAGGGCGGAGAATCTGTTGCTTGCGGAACCGACGGAGCGGTCATAACAAAAGAACAAGACCGAATGAATCTTGTGCTTTTTGTGCTTGTGTTGCGCGGGATACCGCACAAAGTTTGCATGAAAATGTCATCAAAAAAAGCACTTGCCTTGGCAAGTGCTTTTTTCGGGCACGAGGGGAATTATCTTTTGGTAGGTGAATCGAAATGCAACAATTTGCATTTCGAGAAAGGATTATTTGTTTTGTTACCTACCTTTTTTGCTTTTTACCAAAGCCATGCTCGGATGATGTAAAATTACCTTTTATTATGACGTTTGGAGAGAAATTCGCAGAAGATTCGTAGAAGTCACTGATTCACCGATTTTTCAAAGGAAAATCGGCGGTTAAATTTGTATGTTTTAGACTATTTTAGATACAGAAAGAGTCTTGATTCTTGGCGTGAATAACTAAAAATCAAGACTCTTGATGGTCGGAGTGACTGGACTCGAACCAGCGGCCTCTTGGTCCCGAACCAAGCGCACTACCAAGCTGTGCCACACCCCGTCTTTATCGGACCCATATAGTATAGCATAAGATTCGATTTTTGTCAACCCTTTTTTTGAAAAAAATTCCGAGTTCGTCGATTTTTATGATAAGTTCGGGTAGTCTCCGATACGGTCGTGCGGAATCTTGGAGCGGGAAGCGCGAAACCGCCCTGAAGTTGGGTCTGTGCGACCGAATTTCGGGCGGTTCGTTTTTCTCGTCACACTTTGCTCGGTTCGGTCATGGCGAACGGGTCCAAAAGTTCGTCCAGCAGTTTGTCATCAATCAGTTTCTGCTCGCGGACCAAATCCTTGATGCGGCGGTTTTCCCGCAATGCCTGCTTTGCAAGTTCTGCCGATTTCTTGTAGCCGAGGTAGGGGCAAAGCGCGGTTACGGTCCCGACGCTTTCATACAGGAGCGCTTCGCAATGCTTCTTGTTGGATTCGATTCCGACGATGCAGTTTTCCGTCAGCGTTTTAACCGCGTTTTTCATGCAGATGAAAGACTCGAACAGTTTATAGAAAATGACCGGCTCGAATGCGTTCAGTTCCAATTGCCCTGCCTCCGCCGCGAGCGTAACCGTTGTGTCGTTGCCGATGACCGCGAATGCCACCTGCGAAACGACCTCGGGAATCACGGGGTTGACTTTCCCCGGCATGATGGATGAGCCGTTTTGCTTGGCGGGGAGGATAATTTCTTCAAATCCTGTTTTCGGACCGCTTGAGAGCAGGCGCAGGTCGTTGCACATTTTGGAAAGTGCAACCGCCATCGCTTTGAGTGCGCCTGAAACATAGACGAATCCGTCCAGATTCTGCGTTGCGTCAATCAGGTCTGATGCCTGATACAATTCGTATCCCGTAATGTGCGAGAGGGTGGGGACCACACCGCACAGATACGCGCGCCGCACGTTGATTGCGGTCCCGATTGCGGTTCCGCCGAGGTTGACCGCGTGCATTTCGTCCACCGCGCGCCGCAGAAGCGAGACGCACCGCTTGATGCCGGATGAATATGCCGCGAATTCCTGCCCGAGACGAATCGGCACTGCGTCCTCCAGTTGCGTCCGCCCCATTTTGATGACGTCATTGAACTGGCGCGCCTTTTCGTCCAGCGCGTCGGTCAGCGCCTGCGTGTTGCGGAACAACTCGTCCGCAAGCCCGATAACGGTCAGTCTGCCCGCTGTGGGAATGACATCATTGGTGGACTGGGAGCAGTTTACATGGTCGTTCGGATGGCAAAGATAATCTCCCTTTTTGCCGCCCAACAATTCGGTTGCGCGGTTGGCAATGACTTCGTTGACGTTCATGTTTGCCGTGGTTCCCGCGCCGCCCTGAATCGAATCGGTGAGAAACCATTCGTCCAGTTTGCCCTCCAGCGCCTCGTCGCAGGCTGTGGTGATGGCATCGCACATTCTGTCGTCCAACAGTCCCGCTTCGCGGTTGGTCAGTGCAGCCGCTTTCTTGATACGGACAATGTTGCGGTAAAACCGCTTGTCCATCGGGTTTCCGGTGATGTGAAAGTTCTGAAGTCCGCGCAGGGTCTGAACGCCGTAGTAGGCGTTGGTGGGGACCTCCAGTGTGCCGATGGAATCGCTTTCCAATCTGATGTTTGACATGTTCCGAATACTCCGTAATTTCGTTCTGTTTTTCTATTTTCCGCTTGCGCCGTAGTTGGAGAGGACGCGCGCCGAGGGGTCGTTGACGTTGCAGCCGTTCCAGTGCCTGTTCGGCATCCAGAAATCCGCAATCATTTCTGCCTGTCCGGGGTAGTACCGCTCAAACAGTTCGCGATAGAGCAGAGATTCTTTTGTAAACGGCATTGCGTATGGATATTGCCGCCGTTTTTCTTCAAATTCTTCGTCGCTGTAAATGGTTTCCGCATATGCCCGCAGGTCATCCACCATGGAATGCCCGACTGCGTCCGAAAACGCCGCTTTCTCGCGCATCAGGATTTCGTAGGGGAGCAGTCCGTCCTCCGCAAAGGCATGCCGCAACAGGTATTTGCCTTTCCCATATACGTTCATCTTCAATTCCGGACGGATTGACAGCACGTAGGAGGCAAAGTCGAGGTCCCCGAACGGGACGCGCGCTTCCAGCGAGTTGACCGAAATGCAACGGTCCGCGCGCAGGACATCGTACATATAGAGTTCCCGCACGCGCTTTTCCGATTCTTTCTGGAATTCCTCCGCATTCGGGGCGAAATCGGTATATTTGTAGCCGAACAGTTCGTCCGAAACCTCGCCGGTCAGGAGGACCCGTATATCTGTGTGTTCGTGAATCCATTTGCACAGCAGATACATCCCCATGCTTGCGCGAATCGTTGTGATGTCCCATGTGCCGAGCAGGGCAACGACTTCTTCCAACGCGGCAATCACTTCATTCCGCGTCATAAAGACCTCGGTGTGGTCGCTCCCGATAAAGTCCGCAACCTCGCGGGCATAGTGCAAATCGATTGCGTCCCGGTCCATGCCGATTGCAAAGGTGCGAATCGGTTCCTTGGTGCGGCGCGCCGCAATGGCGCAGACAAGCGAGGAATCCAATCCGCCCGAGAGCAGGAATCCGACTTTTGCATCCGAATCCAAGCGCTTTTCAACGGCGGTAATCAGTTTGTCGTGAATTTTGCGGCAGACCTGCCCGATTCCGTCCTCGGAAACCGTGTCAACGCGGGAGATGTCGCGGTAGCAGACGAATTTTCCGTCTTTCCAGTAATGCCCCGGGGGAAACGGCAAAACTTTCGGACAGATTCCGACCAGATTTTTCGCCTCGCTTGCAAACAGCATATCTCCCGCAGGGCTGACCCCATAGAAGAGGGGACGAATCCCGATTGGGTCCCGCGCCGCCACAAAACCGCCGCTTTTCGCGTCATACAGAATCAGGGCAAACTCCGCGTCCAGCATCCGAAACATTTCGGTTCCGTACCGATGCCACATCGGCAACAGAATTTCGCAGTCCGAATCGCTTTTGAACGTGTATTCCTTTTCCAGTTCCCGCTTCAGGGCGCGGAAGCCGTAAATTTCGCCGTTGCAGACGAGACGGTCGTTTCCGAGCGCGAACGGCTGCATTCCCTCGGGCGTCAGCCCCATAATGGCAAGCCGATGGAACCCGAGCAGCCCGCCCCCTACCTGCTCTACCCGACTGTCGTCCGGTCCTCTCGAGACGGTCTTTTCAAAACCTTTGTAAAAATCGGAAAGGGTGACACCGTTTCCGCACAAACCCATAATTGAACACATGATTGGATTCTCCATTTCATCCGTAAATCTCAGCATTCAACAGGGCAAGTGCCGGTACTCGCTGTGCCACCTGTTCTTTTGTCTCTTGCGGTCTCACGGGACAGCCCGAAAAACCTTTCCCCTGTAACGCGAGGCCTGCGGCGCACCTACTCGGATAACCACCTTTCGGATTGCGGCTTGACCGGTGTTCTTCGCGCGGTGCTCCCCGCATGGCTCTCACCGCTCCATGCTCGCTGTGGGGGCGCGTTCCGTGTTACTTTTCCTGTCTCAAACGCCTTTTATTTATGAAATCAATTTTTATCTGACACCGAACAGAAGTTTATCATAGGTCGGGAATGGCCAGTATTTCTCTGCCGTCAGTGTCTCTGCTTCGTCGCAGACCACGCGCAATTCCGCCATTCTTTGCAGAATCACGTCACGAATCATGAACGCCGCCTCGGTAACGGAGGTGATGGTCTTGTAGCGGATGGCTTCGGTTTCCAACGCGGTGATGGCGCTGTCGATTTCATCCGCCAACTCGGAAAGTTTTTCGATGAGGTTCTTTTCGTATCTGCCTGAAAGCCCGGGGACCGCCGCCGCTTTCGCAATCAGCGTGTCGGAGAGGTCATGTGCGTATGCTTCCACTGCGGGCAGAATTTCTTTGCGCGCCATGTCAATCATGGTCAGCGCCTCGATGTTGACCGACTTGCAGTAGTTCTCCAGAATAATCTCATACCGCGATTCCAACTCGGACCGCGAGAACACCTTGTGGCGGGTCAGCATTTCCACATTCTTGGGGTCCAGCAGGTAGGGCATTGCGTCCGGCGTGGTGCGCAGATTGAGCAGTCCCCGCACCTCGGTCGCTTCGCGAATCCACGCGTCATCGTAGCCGTTGCCGTTGAAAATGATGCGCTTGTGGTCCTTGACCGTCTCCTTGATGAGGTCGTGCAGTTCTTCCTCAAAGTGCTTGGATTTCTCCAGACGGTCGGCATAGACGCGGAGAGATTCCGCAACCGCCGAGTTGAGCATGATGTTTGCGCAGGCAATGCTGTTGGAGGAACCGAGCATCCGGAACTCGAACTTGTTGCCGGTAAAGGCGAACGGGGAAGTGCGGTTGCGGTCGGTCGTGTCGCGGGTGAAGCGCGGCAGGACGTGAACGCCGAGTTTCATCACGGTCTTTTCGGCGGCATTGTAGGGTGTGTCGTTTTCAATCGCATCCAGAACCGCGGTCAGTTCCTCGCCGAGGAACATCGAAACCACAGCGGGCGGTGCCTCGTTTGCACCCAGACGGTGGTCGTTGCCCGCAGTCGCAACCGACAGACGGAGCAAATCCTGATAATCGTCAACCGCCTTGATGACCGCGCAGAGGAAGAGCAGGAACTGCGCGTTCTCATAAGGGGTTTCGCCCGGGGTCAGCAGGTTGACACCCGTGTCGGTTGCCATGGACCAGTTGTTGTGCTTGCCGCTTCCGTTCACGCCCGCAAACGGCTTCTCGTGAAGCAGGCAGACCAACCCGTGCCGCAGAGCGACTTTCTGCATGATTTCCATGGTCAGTTGGTTGTGGTCGGTTGCGATGTTGGTGGTGCTGTAGATAGGAGCCAACTCGTGCTGAGCGGGCGCGACCTCGTTATGTTCGGTTTTTGCCAGAACGCCGAGTTTCCACAACTCCTCGTTCAGGTCCGCCATGTAAGCCGCCACGCGGGGCTTGATGACACCGAAGTAATGGTCGTCCATTTCCTGACCTTTGGGCGGCTTTGCACCGAACAGGGTGCGACCCGTGAACATCAGGTCTTTGCGCTTTTCGTACATTTCCTTATCAACCAGGAAGTATTCCTGCTCGGGACCGACAGACGTGCGCACGCACTTGACTTCGGTGTTGCCGAACAGCCGCAGGATGCGCATTGCCTGACGGTTCAGCGCTTCCATCGAACGGAGCAGAGGCGTTTTTTTGTCAAGCGCCTCGCCGCCGTAGGAGCAGAACGCAGTCGGAATGCAAAGGGTTTTATCCTTAATGAACGCATAGGAGGTCGGGTCCCAAGCGGTGTAGCCCCGCGCTTCAAAGGTGGCGCGCAGACCGCCGGAGGGGAACGAGGACGCATCCGGCTCGCCCTTAATCAGTTCCTTGCCGGAGAACTCCATAATCACGCCGCCGTCGGGAGCGGGGGTGATGAAACTGTCGTGCTTTTCCGCCGTGACACCCGTCAGCGGCTGGAACCAGTGCGTGAAGTGCGTGGCGCCGTGTGCAACCGCCCAGTCTTTCATGGCTTTCGCAACCGCGTTCGCCACATCGGTGTCAAGGCGCGCCCCCTCATCGATGGTTTTTTTCAGCGAACGGTAGATGTCGGAGGAAAGAGTGGCTTTCATCATTCTGTCGTCGAATACCAGACAGCCGAAGTAATCCGAAACCGTGTTCATAGTTGTTTCTCCTTATGTAAAATAAAACAGAAAAAGGCGCTGAAGATAGGAAATCTTCAAGACGCCTTTGCCTTTATGTGAGTATTATACACGATTTTTTCGATTTGTCAAGGGCTTTTTCAAAATTTTTTTTGAAAATCGCGATTTTTTTGAAAAAAGGCGGTTGACAAAGCCCGCGCGCCGTGCTATAATACAGTGTCAATGAGCAACGGCGTTCATCGGGACGGTCTTTTTCCACCCCCGCGGAACGCCCTTTTTTCGGTCCCGGCGGCGGGGAGAATAAAAATTGTGTCAAAAAAACTTTGTTTTTGACCAAAATAACAGTTGAAAAAAGGGTGCGTTCTGTGATATAATATTGATGCGATTCTGTTTCGGAGGGAGGAAACACCGTGCCTGACCTGTCACCCGAATATGCGGTCCTGTTGGTTTCGCGCTCGTCAAAGGTCGTCGACCTGCTGTCCCGCGTTCTCCCACCCAAGCGGTATTCCAAAGTCGTTACGGTTTCCGATGCCGCAGCAGCGCGGGAGCGACTCGCGCGGGAGCATTTCGACATTGCCATCATCAACGACCCGCTTCCCGACCTCTCGGGCGCGGAATTGGCGTGCCTGATTTGCGAGAACAGTGGCGTGGGCGTCCTGCTTCTGGTAAAGGCTGACGATTTTCCGGAGGTCAACCGCAGGGTTAGCCCGCACGGCGTTCTGACGTTGCCGAAGCCGACTTCCGAGACGATGATTGCGCAGTCCCTGATGTTGCTCTGCGGCACGCGGGAGCGGTTGCGGCGGTTGGAGGAACGGGCGGTTTCGATGGAGGAAAAGATGGTGGAAATCCGAATCGTGAACCGCGCGAAATGCCTTTTGATTGAGCAACTCCGCATGACCGAGGAGGAAGCGCACCGCTACATTGAAAAACAGGCGATGGACCGCTGTGTTACGAAACGGACAGTCGCCGAAAATATTCTGTCTACCTATAAGTAATGGAGGATTGGACCATGACCAAGTATATTTTTGTAACCGGCGGTGTTGTTTCGGGACTTGGAAAAGGCATCACGGCGGCGTCGCTCGGGCGCCTGCTCAAGGCGCGGGGACTGAAAGTCGCGGCGCAGAAACTCGACCCCTACATCAACGTGGACCCGGGGACGATGAGTCCCTATCAGCACGGCGAGGTCTACGTGACCGAGGACGGCGCGGAAACCGATTTGGACCTCGGGCATTACGAGCGTTTCATCGACGAGGACCTCAACCGCTATTCCAACCTGACCACGGGGAAGATTTATTGGAATGTCCTGAATAAGGAACGGCGCGGAGAGTACCTCGGTTCCACGGTGCAGGTCATTCCGCACATTACAAACGAAATTAAGGATTTTATTTACCGTGTGGGAAAGCAGACCGACGCGGACGTGGTCATCACCGAAATCGGCGGAACCATCGGTGACATCGAATCCCAACCGTTTCTGGAGGCGGTCCGCCAGATTTCTCTGGAGGTCGGGACCGAAAACAGTCTGTTTATTCACGTGACGTTGGTCCCGTTCCTGCACGGTTCGGACGAGCATAAGTCCAAGCCCACGCAGCACTCGGTCAAGGAGTTGCGCGGCATGGGTATCAACCCGAACATCATCGTTCTGCGTTGCGACGAGCCGTTGGAGGATTCCATCTTCAAGAAGATTTCGCTGTTCTGCAACGTCAAGCCCGACTGCGTGATTGAAAACATTACGTTGCCGTGCCTCTATGAGGCGCCGCTGATGCTGGAGGCTTCGCACTTCTCCGACATCGTTTGCCGTGAGTTGCACATCGACGCGCCCGAACCCGATTTGCGGAAGTGGACCGAAATGGTGGAAAGAATCAAGGCGCGCGAAAAGACGGTACATATCGGGTTGGTCGGAAAGTACGTCCAGTTGCACGACGCATATCTGTCGGTGGCGGAGGCACTGCGGCATGCGGGCTATCTGCTCAATACGCACGTCAAAATTCACTGGATTGATTCCGAAACGCTGACCGATGACGCGACCTGCGCGGAGATTCTCGGAAGTCTTGACGGAATCATCGTCCCGGGCGGTTTCGGTTCGCGCGGAATTTCCGGCATGATTCTTGCCGCGAAATATGCGCGGGAGCATCACGTTCCGTTCTTCGGTATTTGCCTCGGTATGCAGATTGCGGTAATTGAATTTGCGCGCGATGTGGTTGGAATTGCGGACGCGCATTCGGGCGAGTTCGATGAACTTTGCAAAAACAAGGTGATTGACTTTATGCCCGGGCAGAGCGAGAACATCGACAAGGGCGGCACACTCCGTCTCGGTGCGTACCCCTGCGTGATTGCCGAGGGGACGACGATGGAGCGTTGCTACGGCAAGCGCGAGATTTCCGAGCGTCACCGTCACCGCTACGAGTTCAACAACGACTATCGCGACGCGATGGTTTCGGCAGGTCTGACGCTTTCGGGTCTGTCTCCCGACGGTCAACTCGTGGAGACGGTGGAACTCTCCGACCGTCCGTTCTACGTCGGCGTTCAGTACCATCCCGAGTTCAAGTCCCGTCCCGACAAGCCCCATCCGCTCTTCGTAGGCTTCATTGACGCCGCGATGAAGATGCGGGGGGAAGCGTAAGGACGCGCCAAAGGGGCTTCTTGAAGAGAAGCATCGCTTCGCTACTGCCGGTTGCTTGCAACCGGCACCCCTCTGGACTCCCCAAGAACTTTTAACCCATATATAAGTGGTGCGAACATAGTGCCTCGAAGTTTGCACTTTGCATGGTTTAACGCATAAGCCCCCTTGTTGAAGGTCTTGAAGGTTCTTAGGGGTGGCGGTTGCGAAGCAACCGCCAGTAGTGAAACGTTACTTCTTCCTTAAGAAGTCCCCTAAGTAGGGTTCGGGGCAAAGCCCCGAGGTCTTAAAAAGGAGAAACATGACAAAAAGAATTGCAACGCGTGATATTGCGCAAATGGCGCTGTTTGTGGCGCTGATGGTCGTCTGCTCGTGGATTACCATCCCGTTGCCGTGGGTCCCGATTACCATGCAGGTGTTCGGGGTTTTTCTGGCGCTTTGTACACTGGGCGGTCAAAAGGGGACCGTTTGCGTGTTCCTGTATATTCTGCTCGGCGCGGTCGGAGCGCCTGTCTTTTCGGGATTCGGCGCGGGCGTTGGGGTCCTGCTCGGAGTAACGGGCGGCTATATCGTCGGCTTTATCCCCATGGCAATGCTGTTCTGGCTTCTCACATCGGTGATAAAGACCGAGCATCCCGCGGTCCGCTTCGGAATCATGCTTCTGTGTCTCGCGGTCTGCTATGCGTTCGGAACCGCGTGGTACGTCATTGCCTTTATGAGGGGAACCGGCCCCGTTGGCGTTGGGACCGCGCTTGCCCGTTGCGTGGTGCCGTTCATTCTGCCCGATACCGTAAAGATTCTGCTTGCCATGCGGATAGCGGCAGTGATTCACCGGATGAAACTGTTGAACCGATAAGAGTGAATACCGTAAGTAAGGAGAAAACCATGAGAGAACAGTACGAAAACCCGCTTTGCCGACGCTATGCGAGCCGCGAGATGCAGGAAATTTTCTCCGACGCGCGGAAATTCTCCACATGGAGAAAACTGTGGGTCGCGCTTGCCGAAAGCGAGCAGGAGATGGGACTGAACATCACCGACGAACAGATTGCGGAACTGCGGGCGCACGTCAACGACATCGACTTTGCCGTTGCGGACGCGCGCGAGCGGGAGGTGCGGCATGACGTGATGGCGCATATCTACGCCTACGGCGAGGTCTGCCCGACCGCCAAGCCGATTATTCACCTCGGCGCAACCAGTTGTTACGTCGGCGATAATACCGATTTGATTCTGCAACGGGACGCGCTACTGCACATCCGCGCGCAACTGCTTCACACCATTGCGGCATTGGCGGATTTCGCGGAGCGTTATCGGGACCTGCAAACTTTGGCGTATACCCATTTTCAGGCGGCGCAACCGACCACGGTCGGAAAACGCGCCACGCTCTGGTTGCAGGACCTGATGATGGACCTTGACCGCCTTGATTTCACGCTGTCCCGTTTGCGCCTGCACGGTTGTCGCGGGACAACGGGAACCGGCGCAAGTTTTCTCGAACTGTTCGACGGCGACGCGGACAAGGTGCGGAAGTTGGAACAGAAGATTGCCGCCAAAATGGGGTTTTCGGCGGTCTATCCCGTCAGCGGACAGACCTACACCCGAAAGGTGGATTATTTCACGTTGTCGGTTCTCTCGGGAATCGCGCAGTCCGCGCAGAAGTTCTCGGGGGATGTCCGACTGCTTTCCCACCTGAAAGAGGTGGACGAGCCGTTTGAGGCAGGGCAGGTCGGGTCTTCGGCTATGGCATATAAACGCAACCCCATGCGCTCGGAGCGCATCTCGTCGCTCGCGCGGTTTGTGGTTGCGGAAACGATGAATCCCGCCATGACTGCAGGGACCCAGTGGTTCGAGCGGACGCTGGACGATTCGGCAAACCGCCGCATCACCATTCCCGAGGCATTTCTCGCAACCGACGGCATTCTGACCCTCTATCTGAACGTCATCAGTGGCATGACGGTTTACCCAAAGGTCATGGAAAAGCACCTGATGGAGGAATTGCCGTTCATGGCAACCGAAAATATCCTGATGTATTGCGTCAAGCAGGGCGGCGACCGCCAGACTCTGCATGAAGCCATCCGCCGCCATTCGGTCGCGGTCGGAAAAGCCATCAAGCAGGAGGGGGCGGACAACGATTTGCTCGACCGCATTGCCGCCGACCCCGTGTTCGGTCTGGACCGCGCAACGGTGGATGAAATCATCCGAACGAGCAACTTCACGGGAATCGCCCCGGAGCAGGTGACCGATTATCTGCGCGAAGTGCGCGCGGTCCTTGCCGAAAATGCGGATGTCCTTGCCAAGGCTTCGGACGCGCAGGTCAATGTCTGACCGATTGCTATTGTATCTCTTCAAAAAAATATAAAGGAAGGTACTTCAAATGCTTACTTCAATTGTCGGAATCAACTGGGGAGACGAGGGAAAGGGTCGTATGGTCGACCTGCTGTCCTCGGACTATGACATTATCTGCCGCTATCAGGGCGGAAACAACGCGGGTCACACCGTTGTCAACGACAAGGGCAAGTTTATTCTGAATCTGCTGCCGTCCGGTATTCTCCGTGATTCCACGGTGAACGTCATGGGGAACGGAATGGTGATTGATTTGGAGCATCTGGTCGGCGAGATCGGCAGACTGACCGAAAAGGGAATTCACATCTCTCCCGAGAACCTCAAGATCAGCGACAAGGCAATTATCTGCATGCCGTATCACAAGCTGATGGACTGCATGGAGGAGGAACGGTTGGCGGATAAAAAGTTCGGTTCCACCCGCCGCGGCATTGCGCCGGTCTATGCCGACAAGTACATGAAGAAAGCGCTCCGCATGGAGGATTTGCTGCACCTCGACCACCTTTCCGAAAAAGTGCGCGACATTGTGGAGTGGAAGAACATCACCATCAGGGGCTACGGTCACGAGCCGGTCAAGGCGGAGGACATGATGGATTGGCTCCGTACTTACGGGACCCAACTCATTCCGTATATCACCGACGTTTCCGAATATCTGCACAACGCTATCGATGCGGGCAAGAACGTCATGTTTGAGGCACAACTCGGCGCGCTTCGTGACATTGACCTCGGCATCTATCCCTACACCTCGTCCTCCTCGACCATCGCGGCATATGCCCCAATCGGCGCGGGTATCCCCGGCGCACAGTTGACCGATACCATCGGTATCATGAAAGCGTACTCCACCTGCGTGGGTGAGGGACCGTTCACGGTTGAGATGTTCGGCGACGAGGCGGAGGCTCTCCGCAAAGCGGGCGGCGAGTACGGTGCCGCAACCGGCAGACCGCGCCGCGTGGGTCCGTTTGATATTCCCGCGTCGCGCTACGGCGTGCGGGTGCAGGGCGCAACCGAAATTGCCCTGACCAAATTGGACGTGCTGTCCTATCTGGACCGCATCCCCGTCTGTGTCGCATACGAGGTGGACGGTGAGCGTACCGTCAATTTCCCGACGGGTGAGCGCCTCAACCGCGCAAAGCCGGTGATTGAGTACGTCAAGGGCTTCGGCGACGTGTCCGGATGCAGAACGTGGGAGTCCCTGCCGCAGGCGGCGAAAGACTACGTGGAGTATCTGGAAAAGGCAGTCGGATGTAAGATTACCTACGTTTCTGTCGGTGCCGGCAGAGACGAATACGTCAAAAAGAACTGAGGAGGACGGTATGGCATCACAGGTTGTTCTGATTCTCGACTTCGGCGGGCAGTATAAGGAGTTGATTGCGCGCCGCGTGCGGGAATGCAACGTTTATTCGGTTGTCAAGCCGGGAGACCGCATTACGATTGAAGAAATCCGAAAACTGGCGCCAATCGGTATCATTCTGACGGGCGGGCCGAACAGCGTCTATGACCCCGCATCGCCGCATTGCGACAAGGAAATTTTCAATATGGGTATTCCGGTCCTCGGGATTTGTTACGGGACCCAACTTCTTGCGTGGTCCACGGGCGGAACCGTGGAGCCCTGCCCCGTGAGCGAATACGGCAAGACCCCGATGACGGTGGACCCGACGGCAGTGATGTTCCGCGGTCTGGAGGCGGAGCAGATTGGTCTGATGAGCCACACCGACCGCATCACGGCCCTGCCCGATGGCTTTACCTCGGTGGCACACACTAAAGATTGCCCGAACGCGGCAATTCAGAATACCGAGCGCCGACTCTTTGGCGTGCAGTTCCATCCGGAGGTCGAAAGCACCCCGAACGGGACTCCCATGATTCGCAATTTCCTTTACGAAGTCTGCGGCGCAACCGGCGATTACAATCTGCACGATTTGGAAGCGCAACTGATTGCGGCGGCGCGGGAGCAGGTAGGGGACGCGCACGTTCTGCTGGGACTTTCCGGCGGCGTGGATTCTTCGGTTTGCGCGGCGCTTCTGTCCAAGGCGATTCCCGGGCAGTTGCACTGTATTTTTGTGGACCACGGTCTGATGCGGAAGAACGAGGGTGACGAAGTGGAAGCGGCGTTTAAGGGTCGCGACCTGCATTTTATCCGCGTCAATGCGGCGGAGCGCTTCCTCTCCAAACTCAAAGGCGTAACCGACCCCGAGCAGAAGCGGAAGATTATCGGCGCAGAGTTTGTGCGGACCTTTGAGGAGGAATCGAACAAACTGCCCGACGTCAAATATCTGGCGCAGGGGACCATCTATCCGGACGTCATCGAATCCGGCGGAAACAAGGCGGCAACCATCAAGAGTCACCACAACGTGGGCGGACTGCCGAAAGATATGAAGTTTATCGGCGTGGTGGAGCCGTTGCGCGGACTGTTCAAGGACGAGGTGCGCGCACTGGGACGGCAGTTGGGATTGTCCGAAGCGTTGGTCAGCCGCCAACCGTTCCCGGGTCCAGGACTCGGCGTGCGGGTTATCGGCGAACTGACCCCTGAAAAGTTGGAAATTCTGCGTGACGCGGATGCCATCTTCCGCGAGGAGATGGACAAGCACGGCATCAAAGCCGACCAGTATTTCGCGGTGCTGACCAATACCCATTCGGTCGGCGTGGTGGGGGATTTCCGCACTTACGACTATACCATTGCCTTGCGCGCGGTCAAGACCTCGGATTTCATGACCTGCGAGTACGTTCCGGTGCCGCATGAAGTGCTTGGCGTTGCGTCGGCGAGAATCGTCAACGAAGTCAAGGGCGCGGGCCGTGTTGTCTATGACATCACGGGTAAACCGCCCGCAACCATCGAGTGGGAATGAGTTGTTCCCGATTCTGATTCCGCGTTAATCCAAAAAAGCGATAGCCTCTCTTGTTGGATGCTTCAATTCAACAAGCGGGGCTATCTCTGTCTTTTTTGTTCAGGTGCCGTCGGCAATCGGTCGGAGTGTGCGTGAACGCAGAATTTCGGGAACCTTGCGTCCGGACGGACCGAGTGTGCCGAGTACCGCTGCAATCTTATGTTTGCTTCTCCCAAAACCTTGCCGCGCCGACAAGGTGGACGAGGTCGGGGTTCCGCACGGGGGTGATGAGCCGCAGGGAGGGGATGTTTCCGAGCGCTTCGGGGCATTCGTGGTAGTTGTTGGGTCCCGCGTGACCCGCAACGAAACCGCCGTTTTGGTGGTCGATGTAGAAGGGCTCGATGAAGTTCGCGCGGTGTCTCGTCAGGTGTTGGAGGATGTAGGTTGCAAGCCCGCCGCCGATGTCGCCCTCGGGAACGATGACCATCTTCTCGTTCGGGTCGAGCGGCGCAAAGCCCGGGCGCAGACCGACATTGGCGAAGAGAACCGTGTCAATGTCGTTGAGCACCAACAGGTCGGTGCTCGCCTTGCGGGCAATCGACTCCATGGCATAGGTTGCCCTGACCGAAGCGCGGAATTTTTCGGCATCCACATTGTCCGCCACCCGATAGCGCGCCGTCAGGTCGGCAAGAAGCGCGTCCACCGTGCTGTCGGGAGTCGCTTCCATCTCGTTGACCAGTTCCGCGACCGACAGGAAGTGAATTTCGGGACCGATTTTGTAGAAGATGTTGTAGGGGTCGACATAGGTTGCCCACATTGCCTCGTTGCAGCAGGCGAGCAGGGAGAGGTTGGTGCGCCGCAGTTTTGCCCGCATATGCGAGGCGGCGGCAAAGACCCGCACCCGCTCGGTGACCTGCTTCAAGGTTCCGATGCAGACCTCGCGCATCGGGCGGTCAAAGCGGCGGAAGGATCCGCTTGCCTCCTGAAAACCGACCAGAGCCCCCGCCGAGAGGAAGTCGACAAACTGATTCTCGTCATTCGTGTCGGTGATGGAGAGCGAATCGCGCACGACCGACGCCAGCATCAGCGGCATGGGAGGCAGTTCGCGCAGGAAGCGGATCCATGCAAAGTCCTCCGCCCAGGAGAGAAACATTGCCACCACGCAGTCCACCTTTTGGTTGTAGAATTCCGCCGCCGCAGTCTCCGCGCCCTCGCGGCTGTAGACCGTTGCGGGGCAGATAACGTCGGCGAATGCGCGGAAGCGGGAGAGGTAGGTCTCTGCCTCCAGAGACTTCCGCTCTTCGTAGTTGCCGTCCTTCGTTCCGTTTCCAAGCGGACGGAACCGCTCGGCGCCGATCATCAGCAGTCCGATCTTTGCCCGTTCGGTACCCATGTTTCATTCCTCCAATCTGTTTTCCGAGAATCACAAAATCCGCTTTCGGATAAACGGATTTGTGCTATCCTTATCATACACCAATATGTTCGCAAATCATAACAATATATTAGCCGATATGTATAAAATCTTCACCTTTCAACATGTTTGCAACAAAAAACGGTCGCTCTCCCGAGCGGCCGCTTTTTTCAGAAAACAAACGTTTTGATTGCCTTGACAGCCAAACCCTGTTCCGCATCCTCGACGGCTTCCCCGAGTGCGAAGAACGCGCCGGTTTCCTTGCAAAGTCTGATTCTTGTTCCCGCCCCGAATTCGGCTTTCAGTTTTTTCTGCGCGACCGCACAGCCGCTCCGAAGAAGTTTTTCATGAAACGCGCAGAGACAGAGCGCGGGAAGTTCGGAGAAAAGTTGTTCTGTCGGAATCAGAACGGCACGGCGTTCTTCCGGTGACATTGCTTCCAATGTGTCAACCGTGTGCGCCTGTGACAGGGAAAAGTTGCCGACAGATGCACGCCGCAGACTTGCCATCGCGCCGCCACAACCAAGTCTTGCGCCTATATCGGCGCAAAGCGTGCGGATATAAGTGCCGCCGGAACAGGTGACGTCCAGTGCAAAATCGGCGGGGGAGTCGGTCGGGGTCGCCTCCAGTTGAAAGATTTGAATTTCGCGTGCCGACCGCTCAACCGTAATGCCGCGACGCGCGAGGTCAACCAACTTTTGTCCGCCCTGCTTGAGTGCGGAATACATCGGCGGGATTTGCAGAATGGGTCCACGGAATTCAGGCAGGACCGCTTTCAATGCGGCGAAATCGGGGATGCGGTCCGTCTGCGTGAGAACCGTTCCGCTCGTATCCTCGGTGTCGGTTGTGATTCCGAGACGGAGCGTGGCAAGGTAGCGCTTGCGGTCGCAGGTCAGGTATTCCGATGCCTTTGCCGCGCGACCGACGAGAACCACCAGAACGCCGGTTGCCATCGGGTCCAGTGTTCCCGTGTGCCCGACTTTTTTTGTTCCGTACAGTCTGCGGACCTTTCCTACAATATCATGTGAGGTTACGCCGGCATGCTTATCGACAATCAGAACCCCGTCCGGTTCTTGAAATTCCGTCATAGTAAAAGGTCCTCCGTCCGCCGTTTCTCCACGTAGTGAATCCCGTTACGACGGTAATAGGTCACGCTGCCGTCGGGGGCGGGGTCGGTCAGTTTCACCTGCTCGTCGGGGCGACCGATGGCAAGCACCAACTTCGGAACAACATGGGAGGGGAGCAGAGACGCGATTTGGGCGCGGTTGAAACTGCCGATGATGCAACCGCCGAGTCCCCGCTCGGTTGCCGCGAGCATCAGGACCTCTGCCGCGATTCCGACGTCCGTGTCGAATTTATCGGCATTCGGCAGTACCGAGAGGTCGGCGCAAATGATGAGGTAAGACAAGGGTTCATGTCCTGCCGGCGGCAGTTTCATCTGCGGCAGTTTCCCCGCCCAACGCGTGGCGGCAAGCACGGTTTCGCACTCTGCCGCATCGGTAACGGGGCGGAATTTCAGCATTTGCGCATTCATGCTCGACGGCGCAAAGCGGACACAGCCAACCAGTTCCGCAAGGTCCTCGCGCGTGACGGGGACACTGCGGTCAAAGGAGCGGAAACTTCGCGTTTTTTGAAGTAATTCGGTCAGTGTCATAGGTCCTCCTCGGGGAATCGGGCCCAAGCGGAATAGATGACCTGTCCTTTTTCGGAAAAGTTCCGCTCGTATTCGGTCATGATGTTGTCGGCGGCGCGTTCGGAATGGTGCAGGTCCCGCGTCATCCACTCAACGGGCAGTCCGCAGAGTGCGAATTGCTCCAGACTGTAATCAAACAGCCCCTCGTTGTCGGTCTTGAAGCGGAGCAGACCGTTCGGTTTCAGGAGTCTGCGATAGAGCGAAAGGAAATCGGGATGGGTCAGCCGACGGCGTGCGTGTCCCGCCTTGGGCCACGGGTCGCTGAAATTGAGGTATAGCGTGTCCGCACAGTGCGCGGGAAACCAATCGGCAAGGTTGCGCGCGTCCCCGATGAGAAAGCGCAGGTTGTCGGGACGCGTGTCCTTTGTCGCCATAGCCTTTTCGAGCGCGAGACAGGCAACGTCGGAGACGCGTTCCATCGCAATCCAGTTTTCGTCAGGGTTTGCCGCCGCCATGCCGACCGCAAAGTCCCCCTTGCCGCAACCAATCTCAAGGCTGAGCGGGCGCGGGACGGGGAAATAGGTCTGCGGGTCGGGGGCGGGAAGTGTCGGGGGGGCAATCAGAAGTTCACGGCAGGCGGCAATGCGCTCGGCGCCGTGCTTTTTCTTTCTCATTCTCATAGATGCGTTGTCCTTTCGGTTATGTACCCTAACAGTATAGCAAAAAAAGGAGAAAAATGCAATAGATTTTACAAAATGAATTTTTCTTTTTGAAAAATTGCAAAAAGGGGTTGACAAAATCGGGGTTTGGGTGTATACTGTGTACATCGGAAAACGCTCGGCATGGCCGAGGAAAGGAGAACCTCATGAAAAAGATGATGTGCGCCATGTGCATGATGTGCGGAATGATGATGGTCCGATGTGGGGCTTCTTCTATGCGATAACATGAAATTGGCGGCATAAAATTCGGAATGTGTCGGTCATGTGCGCGGAGGGGAACCCCGACCGTGCATTTTTTATTGACTGAACGTCGAAAGGAGAATTTTATGCGGCTGTTTTTCTATACGCGGGGTCGTCTCCGAATGTGACATCCCGAAAGCAAGATATCAAAACAAAGCGAAACAAAAATAATTTGAAACCATAAAGGAGAACCATACCATGAAAAAAACAATTTCCACACTTCTTGCACTTGTTGCCATCCTGCTTGCAGTATTTTCCTTTGCATCCTGCAAATCGGGCAAGTCTGAAAAAATCAATGTCAAAAATAAGGACGAACTGATTGAATATCTGAAATCCCATTCCGGCGCAAAGATTGCAGTTCCGAACGATACGACAAACGAAGCGCGCGCATTGCTTCTTTTGGAAGCAAACGGAATCATCAAGTTGAAAGAGGGAGCAGGTCTGACGGCTACCAAACTGGACATAGCGGAAAACCCCTATGGGGTTGAGATTCAGGAGGTCGAAGCGGCACAACTTCCGCGTGTTCTGCCGGATGTTGCGTTTGCCGTTATCAACTCCAACTATGCAATCAATGCAGGACTCAATCCGGTTGCGGATTCCATTCTGATTGAGGGTTCCTATTCGCAGTACAGCAACATTCTTGCTGTGAAGCAGGGGAACGAAACCGGCGACAAGACCAAGGCGTTGGTTGCCGCTCTGTCAAGCAAGCAGGTAGCGGATTACATTGAAAAGACCTACGGCGGCTCGGTCATCGGCGTGGTGGAGAATCCAGGGGACGGCTTCGACTCCACGGTGGATTATGATGCGCTGAAAGGGCAGACCATCAAGGTTGCCGCTTCTCCCAACCCGCATGCGGAAATTCTCAAAGAAGCAAAGAAGATTCTTGCACAGAAAGGTGTCAATTTGGAAATCAAGGAATTCGATGACTACGTTCAGCCGAACAATGTCGTTGAAGACGGAGAGTTCGATGCGAACTATTTCCAGCATACGCCCTATATGAACGACTTCAACGAGAAAAACGGAACGCACATCGTGTCGGTTGCGGCGATTCACGTTGAGCCGATGGGGCTTTATCAGGAAAAATAATCTGAGCGGAAGAGAGCATCGGAAATGATTGTCGTTCAAAATCTGAGCAAGACGTTTGACGCTGCAGGCGGAACCGTTGACGCGCTGAAAAATATCAATCTGACGATTCCGGATGGGGACATCTACGGCATCATCGGTATGAGCGGCGCAGGAAAAAGCACGCTCGTGCGGTGTATCAATCTTCTGGAGCGTCCGACCGAGGGAAGCGTTACGGTAAACGGAATGCGAATGGAGACGATGACGCCGCGCGAATTGCGTGAAGCAAGACGGAAGATAACCATGATTTTTCAGGGGTTCAATCTTCTGATGCAGAGGACCTGCATCGACAATATCTGCTTCCCGATGGAACTTGCGGGCATGAAAAAGGCGGACGCACGGAAGCGCGCAACCGAATTGTTGGAGTTGGTCGGTCTGCCGGAAAAGGCACGCGCCTATCCCGCACAACTTTCGGGCGGACAGCAACAGCGCATTGCGATTGCCCGTGCCTTGGCAACGAAACCGGAGGTCCTGCTTTGTGATGAGGCAACTTCGGCACTGGACCCGAATACCACGCACGCAATTCTTCGGCTGATTCGGGAAATCAACCGCAAACTGAACATTACGGTCATCGTGATTACGCATCAGATGAGTGTTGTGGAGGAAATCTGCGACCATGTTGCGATTCTCGATAACGGAACCGTTGTGGAAGAGGGAACGGTCGGCGCGGTCTTTTCGGCTCCGCGCTCCGCCGCGGCAAAACGCTTGGTGTTCCCGAACGACGCGGACGATGCGGTCTGCGACCCGACAAAGGAGCGGCGCATCCGCTTGGTGTTCAACGGCGCCGATATGACGGGCGCGCCGCTGATTGCGACGATGGCGGTCAAAACGGGCGTGCTTGCAAGCATTATTGCCGCTTCGACCCGCAGCCTTGACGGGCAGATTTACGGGACGATGCTCCTCGGTGTTCCCGCAGGTGAGGATACCGCCCGCGCAATGGAATTCCTGCGCGGGTATCCCGATATTTATGCGGAGGAGGTGACCGAGAATGGTTGACAATCTGTTTTCCGAAGAATCGCTTGCGCGGGCGCTTGAAATTCTGAAAAATGAGATTCCGTTTGCCGTTTGGGAAACCTTTTACGTCACACTTCTTTCCACCTTTTTTGCGGTGGTCATCGGCTTGCCGCTTGGCGTGTTGCTGGTTGTTGGGGAGAAGAACGGCGTTCTGCCGCTCCCGCGTTGGCTGATGGCGTTTCTCAACGTTTTGGTCAACCTGCTCCGCTCGGTTCCGTTTCTGATTTTGATGATTGTATTGATTCCGTTTACGCGGCTGATTGTCGGCACCAGTATCGGTACGGTTGCAACCATCGTCCCGCTTGTCGTGGCGGCGTTCCCGTTCGTGGCGCGATTGGTGGAGACCTCTTTGCGGGAATTGAACCCGAACATCATTGAAGCCGCGCAAAGCATGGGCGCGTCGCCGCTTCAAATCATTGTCAAGGTCATGATTCCGGAAAGTGTGCCGTCACTTCTCTCCAACCTGACTACCGCGCTGACCACCATTCTCGGCTATTCGGCAATGAGTGGTGTCATCGGCGGCGGAGGACTTGGAAAAATCGCGATTTCCTACGGATACCACCGTTTTGAAACCATGATTATGCTGATTGCGGTTATCCTGCTTGTGGTACTGGTTCAAATCTTCCAGACCGTTGGAACCAAACTTGCCGCGAAATGCGATAAGAGACTGAAAAAATAACGAAATCCCCGCCGCGAACGCTTCAGGTTCGCGGCGGGGATTCGTGTGACAGGGAACGGTCATGACATCGCGTCCCGGAGTTTTTCGAGCGCGCCTTTTTCGATTCTGGAAATGTAGGACCTTGAGATGCCGAGGGCTTGCGCAACTTCGCGTTGCGCGTGCGGTTCGGTCCCGCCGAGTCCGTAGCGCATGACGATAATCTGGCGTTCGCGCGGGGTCAGGGCGGTGTCCACAAGCCCGAGCATCCGGTCGGTCATCACCTTGCGCAGGGTCTCCTCGGCAACGTCCTCGTCCGAGCAGATGACATCGATGTAGGTCAGCGGATTGCCGTCGCGGTCCATGTCGATGGTCTCGCCGAGAGAGACCTCACAGCCCAACTTTTTCTGGGAGCGAAAGTGCATCAGAATTTCGTTCTGAATGCACTTTGCCGCGTAAGTTGCAAACCGCGCGCCGTTTTCCACATGGAACGTATCGACTGCCTTGACCAATCCGACCGTTCCGATGGAGACCAAATCTTCCGAATTTTTTGCCGCACCGTAGTATTTGCGCACAATGTGCGAAACCAGCCGCAAATTGTGCAGGATTAGTTTTTCCCTTGCCTTTTCGTCTCCTGCGCGGCAAAGCCGGAACGCTTCCTGCTCCTCCTCGGGCGGCAGGGGCGGGGGGAATTTCTGCGGCGGTGTGATTCCGAGAATCAGATGGAGCATTCGGGTAAACAATGAAAACAGCGTCAAAAGCATGGCGGACTCCTCCTGTGTGATTTCCTTTCAGTATATGCCGCGCACGGATTTTTTTTGCCTGTACATCCGAAAATCGGTTGACAGAACGGCGGAAATGTGGTAAAATAAGGATAACAGCCAAAGAAAGGAAAATCAAAATGAAGCAATTGATTGGAAACGCGGTCGTGGGGCAGAGCGGCGGACCGACTGCTGCCATCAACGCAACGCTTGCGGGCGTGATTCGCGGAGTAAGAGAGGATAGGTCGGGGAGCATCGGAACGCTTTACGGAATGCGCAACGGAATCGATGGCTTTCTGGCAGAGCGCCTCGTGAATCTCGGTGCGCTTTGCGACAGCGAGGAGAAACTGAACCTTTTGGAGCATACACCCGCAGCGGCGCTCGGCTCCTGCCGCAGGAAACTGCCGGACCCCGAAAAGGATCCGAGCGTTTATGCGGACCTGTTGGAGTTGTTCCGCAAATATGATATCCGCTATTTCTTTTACATCGGCGGGAACGACTCCATGGACACCGTTTCGCGCCTTTCCGCCTATCTTGCGGACAAGGATTGGGAAATGCGGGTTGTGGGGGTTCCGAAAACCATCGATAACGATTTGATGGGAACTGACCACACCCCGGGGTTCGGCTCGGCGGCAAAATATATCGCGGTCACGGTGCAGGAGATTCTGCGGGACTGCGCGGTCTATACGGTTCCCGCCGTTACAATCGTGGAGATTATGGGCAGGGACGCAGGATGGCTGACCGCCTCCGCGGCGGCGGG
>CAZVYZ010000021.1:0-28126 GCA_964630695.1 uncultured Ruminococcus sp. | reverse complement strand
TCGGGTCTGTTCACCAGAGGACAGACGCAGGTCATGACCGCCGCAACGCTCGGCACGCTTTCCGAGGCGCAGATGCTCGACGGCATCGACAGCGAGACTTCCAAGCGCTATATGCACCACTACAATATGCCCGGGTTCTCGACGGGTGAAGCAAAGCCCGTGAGAAGTCCCGGACGCAGAGAGATTGGTCACGGCGCACTGGCAGAGCGTTCGCTCATTCCCGTGCTTCCCTCCGAGGAGGAGTTCCCGTATGCTATCCGTCTGGTGTCCGACGTTGTGTCCTCCAACGGCTCGACCTCGCAGGGGTCGGTCTGCGGCTCGACGCTCGCCCTCATGGATGCGGGCGTGCCGATTAAGGCTCCCGTTGCGGGTATCTCCTGCGGTCTGATTACCGCAGAGGACGGCTCGTGGGATACCATGCTCGATATTCAGGGACTTGAGGATTTCTACGGCGATATGGACTTCAAGGTTGCCGGAACCCACGCAGGTATCACCTCGATTCAGATGGACCTCAAGATTGACGGTCTGACCCCCGAGATTATCAAAAAGGCGCTTGAAATGACCCATATCGGGCGTGATTATATCATCGACGAAGTGTTGCTCAAGGCAATTCCCGCACCGCGTGCGGAGGTTTCAAAGTACGCGCCGAAGATGACCACCATGAAGATTGACCCCGACAAGATTCGCGAGGTCATCGGCAAGGGCGGCGCCGTGATTCAAAAAATCGTGGCGGATACGGGCGCGAAGATTGACATTGATGACGACGGAACCATTCATATCGCGGCAATCAACGACGCACAGGCAAAGGCTGCCAAGGCGTGCATCGACGCCATCGTCTTTGAGCCGGAGGTCGGCGCGGTCTACACCGGAACCGTCACGGGCATCAAGGAGTTTGGTTGCTTCGTGGAATATGCACCCGGCAAAGAGGGAATGGTCCACATTTCCAAAATCGCACCCCGCCGCATTGACAAGGTTGAGGATGTCCTCAAACTCGGTGACGTGGTGAAAGTGAAGTATATCGGTCTGGACAAAAAGGGCAGAATGGATTTCTCCATTAAGGACGCTCTGGACGACTGAAAAACACGCGTAACACAACGCGGATGAAAGGAGAACCGAAAGCATGAACAACCGTTCCGCAGGTCCGCGCAGTTTCAATACGCTTCAACGCTCCAACCGTCTTGCAAGGCTCAAACGGTTGCAGGAAGCGCGCATTCTCCTGCTTGCGATTTGTGCGCTCATCCTCGTGCTTGCTCTGACGGGACTCGTATTCCTGTTCTGTCAGATTGGGTATAACGTGTCAACCGGCGGTGGCGGCGGAGGAAAATCCGGCAAGGTGGTCTATACGCGACTGACAAAAACGGAGGCTGACGTTCACACGGGCAATCTGATTCTGGTCAGCAATGATTATACCTATCAGTTTCCGGAAACCACGATTGAGAATCTGTCCGAACTGGCAGGCTATGACTTGTCGCAGTACCTTGCAAAGCGGGAGACCAAGCCTTATGAGGTGAAACTGAGGTCCGAGTGGAGTGAGACGACCTGTATGCTTCCGGAAGCCGCCGAAGCGATGGATTTGTTGCTGAATGCGTTCTATGAATCAACGGATACAAAATTGGCATTCTACTGTGGGTATCGCTCTTACGAGTATCAGAAAAGCCTGAACTCGACGGTTCGCGCAGGGGCTTCGGACCATCACACGGGGCTTTCCGCTTGCCTGACCGACAACTCGAACAAGGTTGCTTTGGCTGAAGACAGCAGAAGCCGATTGATTGCAATCGCTCCGACATACGGATTTATTCAGCGCTATCCGAGCAACAAATATTCCGATACGGGAATTTCGGATTATCCGGAGTTGTTCCGCTACGTGGGTGTTCCGCACGCGGGATATATCACGGACCGGAATCTGACACTGGAATCCTATCTGAAGTTATTGCAGTCGAATTACACCTACTCCAAGTCTCATCTGCTCCTGAATGCGGCAGGCGAGGAGGTCAAAGCGAAAGACGCGGTGTACGAGGTCTATTATGTGGCGGCAGCCGACGGCGACAGTACGCAGGTCCCGGTTCCGAAGAACTACCACTATACCATTTCGGGTGACAATATGGGCGGGTTCATCGTAACGGTGAATCTGAACAAGCCGAATGCATAAACTGTAAGGCAGACATATACTGATATGAGGTGAAACGGAGGAAGAAATGATGGAATACAATGACGAGAAGAACGTGAATATTGCTCCCGACGGTCCCGAAACCGAGGAATCTGCCGAAATGCAGGATGAGATTCGGTTTTTCGCGGAGGAACCCGATGCGGCGACCGATGCAGACCTGAACGCGCAGGCGGACGAGCGCGCCGCAGAGGAGAACGCGGCGGAAGCAGAGGCTTGCCGTATGGACGACGGAGTTGATTTTGACTTGGACATGGACCCCGACTTTTCGGTTGACTCTGACGGAATCGGTATGGGGAACGAGGGCGTGGCTATCAGTTTGCGTGATCGCCTGACCGCGTTGCGGGAGAATTGCCGTGCGCTTTCCGAGCGGATTGCGGACGACATGCGGGCGACGAACGGGAACCCTTACATTCGCGCAACCACGACCTATCGTTACGAAATTTTGCGCAACAAAAAGGATACCGAGCCTGTGGATGTCTTTGAATTCCGGAAAACCTCGGGTGCATCGCTCCGTGCAATGGCGATTACGACGGCAATTGTTGCCGCCGCCGACGTTGCGGTTGCAAGATTCCTCAAGAGAAAATAAGCGAAAGCCCCCAAATGGCTTTTCCCGTATCCTGTATCGGACAATCCCGCGCAATGCGCGGGTGACTTCCTGACAGGTTCAAACGCCTGCCTGCGGCATAGCCGCAGGCAGGCGTTTTTGTGATTCGGAATTGTGCGGGATTGCCTTAAGGCATTACCGCGCAATCCGCGTATGGTACACTTGCTTGCGTCTTTTCCGTCATACTTCACAAAAATTCTTGCCGGTAGCGCTACTACAGCCCGCGAATTTTTGCATTGTCTGACGAAAAATCCGACTGCGCAATTCCACCATCGGAATTACGCGGTAATGCCTTAAAATTTTCAATTTTTTCAAGGGTTATCGCAACGAAAAAAAGCCGACACTGTTGGTGAGCGACGAAAGGAGCGTGAGAACATGACGCTGAACACAAAATTATCAAAAATCGTATTTGCCGTCATCGCGGCGGTACTGCTCATCGGGGGATGCCGATTGGTTCCCTCCGCCGAGGGCGGTTACAGTTGGTACTGTGTGCATGTGAAGAACCATGTGCAACCGAGCGCGGGGGAACTGTCGTTTGTGGAGCAACTGGACGGCTACTATATCGACCACCGCCACAGCGCCGCGGACGACGCGGAAAAAGTGGTTTACCTGACCTTTGATGCGGGGTACGGAAACGAGAGTGTGGAAAAAATTCTGGATGTTCTGCGTGAGGAGCAGGTCACGGGGTGTTTCTTCATTTTGGACGGGTTGATTCGGCATGAGCCGGAACTGGTCAAACGCATGGCGGCGGAGGGGCATACCGTGGGCAACCACACGATGCACCATAAGGACATGAGCCGCGCGAGCGACGAGACGCTCCTTGCCGAACTGCACGGGTTGGAGGAAGCCTACAAGGCACTGACGGGGTGCGAGATGTCGCACTATTACCGTCCGCCCGAGGGACGGTTCAGCGAGGCAAACCTTGCCTGCGCGCAGAAAAACGGCTACAAAACCATCTTCTGGAGTTTTGCTTATGCGGATTGGGACAATAACAAGCAACCGTCCTTGGAGAAAGCCAAGCAGATGATTCTTGACAATACGCACAATGGCGAGGTCATGCTCCTGCATCCCACGTCGACAACCAACGCGGCAATTCTCGGCGATGTGATACGCGAAATGCGGGCGCAGGGGTATCGCTTCGGCACGATGGATGAGCTGACGGGCGGCGCGACGGAGGCGGCGGAATGAGACGGCGGCGGATTCTTGCGGGGCTGTTGGCTCTGATTCTTGCGGCGGTCGCGTTGCCGCAACGAGCGGCGGCGGAGCGCGTCGTTCACCATTCCGCAGACCCCGAAACGCGGAAAATCGCTCTGACTTTTGATGACGGTCCGCATCCCTCCTACACCTATCGGATTCTGGATATCCTGGACCGCTACGGGGTCAAAGCGACGTTCTTTATGATTGGGACCAACGTGGAGTATTATCCCGAGGTTGCAAAAGAGGTCCTGCGGCGCGGGCATGAGATTGGTAATCACACCTATTCGCACCATCGGCTGACCCAAATGGACGGTCCCACGCTCACCGAGGAACTGAAAAAGTGCGAGGCGGTCATGGAGTCCACGCTCGGTCACCGTCCCACGCTGTTCCGCCCGCCCGAGGGTGTGGTCAGCGATGCCGTGAAAAGTTGCGCGGACTGCCGCGGGTATACCGTAATCCTCTGGAGCGTGGACACCCGCGATTGGGAGACCAAGGAAACCGGCGCGATCGTCAACCACGTCATGCGCGAGGTCAAGCCCGGGGCAATCGTTCTCATGCACGATTACACGGCGCACAGTAAAACACCGGAAGCCTTGGAAATCGTGCTTCCAAGGCTTCTGGATGAGGGATATGAACCGGTAACGGTCAGCCGCTTAATCGGCGGTTGACGGGGTTGTGTCGGTTGTTTCCTGTGGGTCCTCCGCCTCTCCGTCACCGTCCGCTCCGTCCGCATAGGGCGCAATCATGTAGCGGTCGATGATGGGGTAGGCGGCGTACGCCGCCATAAACGCGGTAAAGGAGAGATAGTAGAGCAGCGGCAGAATCAGCGGAATTGCGATGTTTCCGCCGAGCAGAGCCGCAAACAGGGCAATCAGCGCAACGGCGATTGCGGTCAGCGAAAGGATTCCGAGCGCGCCCATGATGTTGCGCTTGAAGCCGAGCACCGAGAAAATCAACGCGTTCTTGAAGATTTTGCGGATGTTCAGGTTGAAGGTAATCTGGAGCAGGTAGATGTAAAACCGCATGAAGAAGTAGATGATGGCAATGGCGAAAATTGCGAAGTACATCACGTCCATTTTGAAGGTCCCCGTCTGATTGTAGAAGAACATGAAATCAAAGCCGAGGAAGAAGAGGATTGCCGCGTCAATCAGGCCGAGGAAAAAGCCTTGCTTCCAATTCCGCTTGACCGCGTAGGCATAATCGGAGAACGGAAATACGGGGTCCCCGCGCACGATGCCACGCAGGATGTAGGTTGCGCCGATGTTCTGCCAACCAAAGGTCAGGACCAGAAAGCCCGCGCAGATGCCCATGCCGACATAGGATGCCGTGTTTTTATAGGCGGGGATGAGGAATTGCGCGCCGAACAGGTCGGAGAGAAAGGTTGCCTCGGTGGAGTTGGAAATCAGACCAGCGCCAAAGACCTGCGGGAAGATGACGTTGTTTGCCGTTGGAGTTTTGTGCATTCCGAGGTAGAGAAACACACCGACCAGAATCGGTGCCAGCATGGGAAGCATCATCATGTTCAACGTGATGAGCCGCCAGAATTTGCGGCGGAGCAGACGGAAAAAGCGCCGCAGAGTGGGGCGCGTATCCTCCTCGGGCGCGTCCTGCTCGCGGTTTCCGTTCGCGTTGAACAGGTTATAGAGCAAGTGCTTTTTGAAAAAATCCTTCAATTCGGTTGTCCTCTTTGCTTGGAATACTACTATTTTAGCACAGTTTGCGGAAGATGTCAAGAAAGTTTGGCATTTCTCCGTTATTTAATCAATTCCAGAAAGGTTTCCGGCTCGTATACGGGAAGCGGCGCTCCTTTATAGTCACGGGTATTTCGGGTTACAATGCAATCAATATGCTCACGGACTGCGGTTTCAATCAATATTGCATCTTCAAAATCAGAAATCTCCGAAACGATTGCTGCCTTACAGTCTGTTGCTGTGGTATCGCATAAGTCGAAAATATCCAGTAAAACAGATAATATTTCGCGGGTTTTGTTATCATCGTGGGTGGAACGGTGCATGAGGTAGTAAATATCCGCAATGGATTTTGCTGCAATACAACCGGAAAAACGGCGATTTGCAGCCGCAAGAAAAATCTGCTTTGAAAACTCCGAAAAAGGCTCGCGATTTTGGAGCGTGTCAATAATGATGCAGGTGTCAATTAAGGCTCTCATAACCGATTCAGCCTTTCTTGTTTTGCTTCTTCAAGTGTAATGTCCGCAGGAAGAATTCCGAACAGTGACTTTGCTTTTTCAACGCGGTCCTGAAATGGATTGGTCAACTTTGCGACAATCTTACCGTTTTCCGTGATGAAAACATCCTCGGTCTCTGCAATCAGAAGATACTTGCTGAGATTCAGCTTCAATTCGGTTGCGCTGATAGACATGGCGGATTTCCTCCTTTGTAATCTGTACTTTTATTATACCCCGCTTTCTCGGATTTGTCAATAGGAACGTGAAATTTCGTAGGTTTCTGCCTACAATTTCAGCACCTTCCCGCCCAGGCGTTCCGCGTCCTCCTGCTGGTGGGTTACGAGCAGGACGGCGGCGCCGCTTTGCTTCCACTTGGTGCAAAGACGGTCGGAGAGACGGCGGCGCAGGTCGCTGTCGAGCGCGGAGAACGGTTCGTCGAGCAGGTAAAGGTCACCGCCATAGCACAGGGCGCGCGCAAGGGAAACGCGGCTTTTCATCCCGCCCGAAAGTTCGGCAGGGTAGAGTGCGGCGCAGTCCGAAAGTTCCACTGCCCAAAGCGCGTCCGCAATGGTGCGGGGGTCCGCCTTGGGCAGGACGGCGGAAAGATTCTGCGCAACGGTCAGCCACGGGAACAGGCGCGGTTCCTGAAATGCGCAGGCGATTCGCTTTGCCGTGCAGAGGACCTGCCCGTCGGTCGGCGTGAGCAGTCCCGCCGCAAGCGAGAGCAGGGTGCTTTTTCCGCATCCCGATTCGCCCATGACGGTCAGAAATCCGCCGTCCTCCAGACGGAAAGACAGGTCGCGCAAAACGGGTGTGTTTTTCTTGTAGGAAAAGGAGACGTGTTTGAATTCAAGCATTGCGGTCACCTCCTGCGCGGGTGCTCCTGTCGAGTCTGCGGAACAGCGCGACAAAGCCGTATTCGATGAGGAGACTGAGCAGAATGACCGTCAGGGTCCATGCAAACATCTGCTCGGTTTCGAGGTACAGCCGCGCGTCCCCAATCATCCGACCGATGGTTCCGCGCGGAGTGGCGAGAATTTCCGCCGCGATGCCCGCTTTCCATGCAAGTCCGAGCGACGTGCGGCAGGCGGATAGGAAGTAGGGGCGCAGGGAGGGGAGGACCAGCACGCGCAACTGCCGCAGATAGGAGAAGCGGTAGACCCGCGCGACCTCGGAAAGCCCCGTATCAATGCGGTCCAATCCCTCGTCCAGATTGGTCCAGACCACGGGCAGGACGATGAGAAAGGTGATAAGCGAGGGGACCTTTGCCGCCCCGATGAAAATCAGGAGCAGGACGATGAACGACGCAACCGGCGTTGCTTTGATGACCGTCATCAGCGGCAGGAGCAGGTCCCGCAGGAAGCGGACGCGGTGGCACAGCCCCGCCAGCAGCACGCCGAGCGCGACCGCCACGAGAATGCCCGTGACCACATTGAGGAGCGACCGCCCCGTGACGCGGTAGAATTCTCCGGAACGCACCAAAGCCCAAAGAACCCTGAACACCGCGGCGGGGGCGGGGAAGAGCAACTCGCTCCCAACCGACTTTGCCGCCGCCCACCAGACGAAAATCCAGAAAGCGACGGCAAAGAGAATGCGGAACGGTTTCGGTATCCGCTTCATTTTCCGAGATAGTAGAACGCGTCATCCGGCACCTTGCCGCCGATTGCGCTTGCGTTGATTCCCGAAAGGATGGTCAGGTAGGTGTTCATTGCGGTTTTCATGTCGTCACCCGCGACGAAATGAATGTTGCACTTCGGGATTGCTTTCTTTGCAACCGGAGCCTGCGCGAAAATGCCGTGCTTGACAATCAGGTCGGCGGCTTCCTCAGTGTTGGTGTTGACATAGTTTACCGACGCTTCGTAGGCGCTGAGGAAGTTCGCAACGGCTTCGGGATGCGCTTCGAGGAATGCGGTGCGGACTACCACACAGCCCTGTACGAGCGTATCTTTCTTGCCGTCCAACTTATCCCACTCGGCGGTGAGGTCGAGCGAGACCTTCAGGTCCGCATTTTTGGCTTTCGCAACGGTAATCATCGGTTCGGGAAGCACGGCGTAGTCCACCTTGCCCGCCGCAACTGCCGCCACGAGGTCGGCGGGGGCGGAATATTGGTTATCAATCGTGACATTCACGTTGTTCTGTCCGCAGAGATATTTGAAAATAAACGTCGGGTTTTGCGCGGGTGCGAAAACGGTTTTTCCGTCGAGGTCGGCAAACGAGGTGACCTCGGTTTTGCCGATGACGTAGAGGCATCCGAGCGTGTTGACGGCGATAACTTTCACCTTGCCTTGTGTTTTGTTGTAGGCAATCGATGCGCCGTTGGTCGGGATGGCGGCGATGTCCGCGTCGCCGTTAATCAGCGCGGGGAGAACGTCGTTTGCAAAGTCGGATTTCACCTCAAACGTATACTTTTCGGTTTTGAACGTGTCGTTTGCGGCATCCTCCATCAACTTTGCCATGCCGAAGCCGGTGGTACCGTTCATGGTGTAGACACGGATGCTGACGGGGTCGGTCAGCGGCTTGCAGGCAACGGCAAAGGAGACGAGCAGGGCAACGAGCAGGAGCAGGGACAGTGCGCGGAGTTTCATGGTAAGACTTCCTTTCAAAAATGATTTATTGGTTGTAGTGTGCGAGCATTGCGGCGGGGTCGGGCAGAATCAGATGCTTGCCGTTTTTGACCAGATAACCGTCTGCGGTCAGGCGGTCAAAGGCGCGGTAAAGCGAGGCTCTGCCAAGGTTGAGCAGGTCGGAGAGAGAGGAGAGGGATTCGGTGAGCGTAACCTCGCCCTGCCCGAGTCCCGCAAGGTAGAGCGCGAGTCGCCGCTCGGCACTGCCGGCGGTCAGGTACCCGATCTTGCGGTTGAGAAAGCGGACGCGCCCCGAAAGATACCCGATGTAGTTTTGGCGGAAATCGCGGCTACTTTCCAGAAGCGCACGGACCGTGTCCTCCGGAATCAGCAGACAGGTACAGCCGCCCGACGCACGGACCGTACTGACCGACGGTGCATCCGAGAACAGGTTCGCAATCCCGAACAGGTCGCCTGCGCCGAGAAAGCGCAGCAGGACGTTGTGTCCCGCATTCGGGGTTGTCACAGCCGCTTTGCCCTCTGCAAGAACAATCAGAATCGGGGATCCGCTCTCGTCTGCCGAGCCGATGATTTCGCCGTCGGCATAGGTTTGCACCGTTGCATCGCCGCCCGTCAAGCCGTCCAATGCTTCCCGTGACAGCCCGCCGAACAGCGGACAGCGCAAGAGGCTCTTGCGCAACAGCTCCTCTGTCAAGTCTCCCCCTCCTTTTGTCTCGTATGATACAATTATAGCAACAGCACGGGCATTTGTCAAGTCCTTTTTCAAAACTTTTCCCGAAAAAGCACGAAAAGGACCGAAAAACGGTCACCCGTGCTTTGGAAAAAGGGAATTTTTCAGGTGAATTTTCGGAAACCTCTTTACTTTTTCACTTTTTTCGTGTATACTTATCCTGAACAAACTCACATAAGGAGATGAATTCATGACACTGGTAATTCTTGCCGCGGGGCTTGGCTCCCGCTACGGCGGACTGAAGCAACTGGACCCCATGACCGACGCGGGAAATTTCATCATTGATTTTTCGGTCTATGATGCCATCCGCGCGGGTTTCAATCAGGTGGTCTTTATTATCAAGCGGGAGAATCTGGAGCAGTTCCGCGAGACCATCGGAAACCGGATTGCGAAGAAAATCAAGGTCAAGTACGTCTTTCAGGATGCGAACGACCTGCCGAGCGGCTTGAAACTGCCTGCGGGACGGACCAAGCCGTGGGGGACCGGACACGCGGTCTGGTGCGCGCGCGACCTTGTGACCGACAATTTTGCGGTCATCAACGCGGATGACTTTTACGGTGCGGAGACTTTCCGCCACCTTGCGGAGCATTTGTCCCGCCCGAACCTTTCGGGCATTCCCGCACATCACTGCATGGTCGGTTTCCGCGCAGGGAACACGCTGACCGAAAACGGGACCGTTTCGCGCGGCGTTTGCGAGGTCGGGGAGGACGGCAAACTGATTCGTGTGACCGAGCGGACCAAGGTTGAGAAGCGAGGGGACGGTGCGGCATACTTAGAGGATGACGGCACGACGTGGACCGAAATGCCGTTTGACACCATTGTGTCGATGAACTGCTGGGGCTTCACGCCCGACCTGTTCCGTCATCTGGAGACCGAGCTGCGCGGCTTCTATGAAGCGGCGGTGCCGACCAATCCGCTCAAGTGCGAATTCTATCTGCCGTTTGCGGTGCAGGCGCAGATGGAGGCGGGACTCTGCGACGTTGCGGTCTACCCGACCGAGTCGGTCTGGCAGGGCGTGACCTACCACGAGGACAAACCGCGCGTCAAGGCGGCAATCGCCGACCTGATTGCGAAAGGCGAGTACCCCGCCGATTTGTGGGCGTAACGAGAGCCGAAAGGCGTGAGGGAAAGGTCAACAATTATTGCGGTGGGATAAGCTGTCCCACCGAATGCTCAAATAAGATTCCGTATCATAAGTCGGTAAATGCGGGGGACACCCCAAGGTTTTAAGAAAAGAGGTAATAAAAATGGCTATTCTGATTACAGGCGGAGCGGGATTCATCGGCTCCCATACCGCGGTGGAATTTCTGAACGCGGGTTACGATATTGTGATTGCGGACAACTACGTCAACAGTTCTCCGAAGGTGTTGGACCGCATCAAGGAGATTACGGGGAAGGAATTCCGTGCCTACGAGGTGGATTTGTGCGACAAGGAGGCTCTGCGCCGCGTGTTTGTCGAGAATCCCGACATTGACTCCGCGATTCACTTTGCGGGGCTGAAAGCGGTCGGCGAATCGGTCGCGCAACCGGGGCGGTACTACCGCAACAACCTCCTCAGTACGCTGAATCTGGTGGAGTTGATGGCGCAGTACAACGCCAAGCGCATTGTGTTCAGCTCGTCCGCAACGGTCTACGGCTCGCCCAAGACCGTGCCGATTCGGGAGGATTTCCCGCTGTCCACGACCAACCCTTACGGCGAGACGAAACTCATGATTGAACGCATTCTCAAGGACGTCTGGTTCGCGGACAAGGACTGGAGCGTTTCCATCCTGCGGTATTTCAACCCCATCGGCGCGCACAAGAGCGGTCTGATTGGAGAGAACCCGCGCGGCATTCCGAACAACCTGTTGCCTTACGTTGCAAAGGTTGCGGCGGGGCAGTTGCCGTTCTTACAGGTGTTCGGCGATGACTACGATACGCCCGACGGTACGGGCGTGCGGGATTATATCCATGTGGTCGACCTCGCCAAGGCACATCTCAAAGCGCTCCAGAGAGCGGACAAGGTGACAGGTGTGGAGTATTACAACATCGGCACCGGTGTCGGATATTCGGTGCTGGACATCGTACACGCGTATGAGAAAGCGTCGGGATTGGCAGTGCCTTACAAAATCGTGGCGCGCCGCCCGGGAGACATTGCGATCTGCTACGCCGACCCGACCAAGGCGGCGGAAATCCTCGGCTGGCATGCGGAGTTCGGCATTGAGGATATGTGCCGCGACATGGCAAACTGGCAGAAGAAAAATCCGAACGGCTATGAGAACTGAAGGGGAGGACCGACATGATTACAAAGCATTATTTCGGGACTCTGGACGACGGCAGTGAGGTCTACTGCTACACGATGAAGAATCGCACGGGGATGACCGTGACCGTCTGCGAATTCGGCGGAGCGGTTACGGAAATTCGCGTGCCGGACAAGTACGGTCGCTCTGCCGATGTGGTGGAGGGATACGATTCGTTGCGCGACTATGTGTTGGGTGACGGGTATCTCGGCGCTCTGGTGGGCAGAGTGGGCAACCGTATTGCGAATGGAAAATTCACGCTTGACGGCGAGGATTACACGCTCTATCAGAACGACGGCAAGAACTCTCTGCACGGCGGCAAACTCGGCTTTTCGCACCGCGTCTGGAACGTCAAGCCCGTGGATGGGGAGGAGCCGAAACTGATTCTGACCCTGCATTCCCCCGACGGGGAGGACGGGTATCCCGGGAACGTGGACGTGACGGTGACTTACGCGCTTCTTTCGGGGAACGCGCTGTCGATTCGCTACGATGCGACGTCCGACCGCCGCACGCCGCTGAATCTGACCAACCACACCTACTTCAATCTGGGCGGCTATGCGTCCGGTAAGATTTTTGACCATGTGGTCCAGATGGAAGCCGACCGCTATCTGCCGACCTATGCGGACCTGATTCCGACGGGTGAGATTCGTTCGGTGAAGAACACGCCGTTCGATTTCCGCGAGCCGAAAGCAATCGGTCAGGATTTCCATGCGGACTGCGAGGACCTGAAAATGGCGGGCGGCTACGACCACTGTATCTGCTTCACCGAGGGCGAGACGAAAGAGCCGACCCTGCGGGTCCAGATTTACGAGCCGAACAGCGGTCGGATTCTGAAAATGTTCACGAATCAGCCTTGCATGCAGTTCTACACCGGCAATTTCCTCTGCAATCCCGAGTACCCGCTCAAGGGTGGCTACCCGCAGAACAAGCAGGCGGCGTTCTGTCTGGAGACGCAGAAGATGCCCGACGCGGTGAACCACGCGAACTTTACCGACACGATTATCGGTCCCGACAAGCCCTATGAGCACGTCGTGGTGTATCAGTTCTCGGTGAAGGAGTAAAGGAAAGACCTTTGGGAGGGAGAGGACCCTCTTTCGGAGAGGGTCCTCTCCCTCCCAAAACCCCTCCTGCTCTTCCCGAACTTCCCCGCAAGACCCCACCATTACACGAGCGAACGTTTGATTCGTTTTTGCAGTGGCGGGGTCTTGCGGGGAAGTTTTTGTCGTTTGGGAGGGAATTTCGGGCGGAGTGCGGCTATCGCACCCGATTGATGGAGTGGGTGTTTTGCGGTAAGGTCTTAGGGGACCTCGGCGGAAAGATTGGTGACTTTTTGCAGGAAAACTTTGAAAAAAATGCAAAAGCGGTTGACAAAAATGTTTTTTTGGTGTATAATTATATGTATTTGCGGGAATGCGCGATAAGAGGTCGCGATTTTGGGCAATACGGGAAAGGAAACGGACTGAGGAATGAGCGGCGATTTGTTGAAAATGATTGGAGAGGGAATGCCATCTTTCTCCAAGGGGCAGAAGCGCATTGCGGAATATGTCCTGAAGCACTACGATAAAGCGGCTTACCTGACGGCGTCGCGTTTGAGTACGTTGGTCGGTGTCTCGGAGTCTACGGTGGTCCGCTTCGCAATTGAGTTGGGGTTCGAGGGGTATCCGGAATTTCAGCACTCCCTGAAAGAGTTGATTCGCACCCGCTTGACCTCGTTTCAGAGAATCGAGGTCACGGACCAGATTATCGGCGAGGGTAACGTGCTGGAAAAAGTGCTGTTATCCGACGCCGAACGGATTCGGCGGACTTATGAAGAAGTCGACCACGCGGCATTTGACGAGGCGGTGAACCGCATTGTCAATGCGAAAAACATCTACATCCTCGGGGTGCGGTCGTCGTCCTATCTGGCGGGCTTCCTGAATCACAGTTTCCGTATGATTTTTGACAATGTCCGTTTGGTGCAGACCACTTCATCCAGCGACCTGTTCGAGCAGATTATGCGCATCGGCGAGGGAGACGTGATGATTGCCATCAGTTTTCCGCGGTATTCCAAGCGGGTCATCAATGCCGTGGAGTATGCGAGAAAACAGCAGGCAAACATTGTGGCTCTGACCGACAGCCGGCAGTCTCCTTTGGCGGAATACGCCAATCAGTTGCTTGCCGCGCAAAGCGACATGGCGGCGTTTGTCGATTCGTTTGCCGCACCGCTCAGCATCATCAATGCGCTGATCGTTGCGGTTTCGAGACGCAAGAAAGACGAACTGACCGAGCGGTTGCGGGAGTTGGAGGAAATCTGGGACCACTATGATGTCTACGACAAGAAGAACCCCTGACGCGGAGGAGATTGCCGTTATCGGCGGCGGTGCCGCGGGAATGATGGCGGCGATTACGGCGTCTGAGGCGGGGGCGGCAGTCGTGCTGATTGAGAAAAACGACCGGCTCGGAAAAAAACTGCGCATCACCGGAAAAGGACGGTGCAACCTGACCAACGACTGCGACAGGGAAACTTTTCTTGCCAATATTCCAACCAATCCGCGGTTTCTGTACGGGGCGCTTGCGGGCTTCTCGAATGCGGATACCATACGTTTTTTTGAGGAACTGGGCGTGCCGCTCAAAACCGAGCGGGGCAACCGCGTATTTCCGGTTTCCGACCGTGCGGGCGACATCGTTGCCGCGATGGAGAAAAAGTGCCGTCAGAACGGCGTCGTGCTTCGCCATGCGACCGCACGCGAAATTGAAATGACCGATGGGCGGGTGACGGGCGTTCGGATTTCGGACGGAACCGTTATTTCCGCAAAAGCCGTGATTGTGGCAACGGGTGGAGTTTCCTATCCGCTGACCGGTTCCACGGGGGACGGTTACCGCTTTGCACGCGCGGCGGGACTGACCGTGACGGAGATTCTGCCGTCGCTGGTGCCGCTGACCTCGCACGGACCGCTGTGCGCCTCCATGCAGGGGCTGTCACTTCGGAACGTCGGGGTGAAAATCGTGCGGCGGGAGAACGGGAAAACCGTTTATGAGGACTTCGGGGAATTGATGTTCACCCATTTCGGCGTGACGGGACCGACGGTTCTGTCTGCGTCGGCACACCTGTCGGATATCCGGCAGGGGGTATATGAAATGCGGATTGACCTCAAGCCCGCTTTGGGTGAAAAGAAACTGGACGCGCGGGTGCTGTCCGATTTCGGAAAGTACCGCAACCGCGATTTTGCGAATGCGCTGGGTGACCTGTTGCCGCAGAAAATGATTCCCGCATTCGTCCGGATGTGCGGCGTGGCGGGAGATAAAAAGGTGAACGCGGTGACGCGTGCGGAACGGGAGCGGGTGGTGGAAACGCTGAAATGCTTCCGCGTACCGCTTGACGGGTTCCGCCCGATTGAGGAAGCCATCGTTACGCGCGGCGGGGTCAGCACCAAGGAACTGTCACCCAAAACCATGGAAGCAGGAGCGGTTCGCGGGTTGTACTTCGCGGGCGAGGTGATTGACGTGGACGCGTATACGGGAGGGTTCAACCTCCAGATTGCGTTTTCCACGGGATACGCGGCGGGCAAAAGCGCCGCAAAACAAATACGGGACGAAGAGGAACGGATTTCGGATGAAACGGATTCAGATTGCGATTGACGGACCGAGCGGCGCGGGAAAATCCACTGTCGCGCGGGCGTTGGCAGGGCGGCTCGGCATCGTTTACGTCGATACGGGTGCGCTTTACCGCACGGTTGGCTACTATGTCAGGCAACAGGGGGCGGACCCCAGAGACCCCGCAGCGGTTGCGGCGCTTCTGCCGCAGATTCGTCTGGATTTGCGATACGAGGCGGACGGGACCCAACAGGTCTATCTGAACGGTGAGGCTATGGGAAACCGGATTCGGACCCCCGAAATGTCGATGTATGCGTCGGCTGTTTCGGCAATTCCCGCAGTGCGCGCTTTCCTCTTGGAAACGCAGCGGGAGATTGCAAGGCGGAACAGCGTGATTATGGACGGACGGGACATCGGAACCGTGATTCTGCCGCAGGCAGATGTGAAAATCTTTCTGACTGCCTCCGATGAATGTCGCGCAAAGCGGCGGTGGGAGGAACTGAAGCAGAAAGGCATGGAGACCGATTATGAGGAGGTCCTTGCCGATATGCGGCAAAGGGACCGGCAGGACAGAGAGCGCGAGATTGCGCCGGCAGTTGCGGCGCCCGACGCAACGGTGTTTGATAACTCATGGATGGACCCCGAAACCTGCACAGCCGCATTGCTTCAATTGATTGAAGAAAAATACGGGCTGGGTGTGGCGAAATGAAAATTACCGTTGCCGAAAACGCGGGATTCTGCTTTGGCGTCAAACGGGCGACCGACCGATTGGAACAGGCGCTCGCGCAGGCGCGGGCGGGAGAGACGATTGCGACACTGGGGCATCTGATTCATAACGAAAGTTACAATGAGGGTCTGCGGCAGCGCGGCGTTCTGACCGTGTGTGACGAGGACTTGTCCGCGCTTGCGGCGCAGGCGGACGCGGAGCATCCCGTAACGGTGGTGGTCCGTGCGCATGGATGTACGAGAGAAACGGAAGAACGGCTGAACCGTTATGCGTCGGAAAATCCGCATTTTTGCGTGATTGACTGCACCTGTCCTTATGTCAAGAAGATTCATCGGATTGCAAAGGAAAACAGCGCGCCCGACAAGGTGCTCCTGCTCATCGGAAGCGAAACGCATCCCGAAGTTGTGGGAATTCTGAGTTGGTTTGACGGCGAGAAATATGTTTTCCCCGATGCGCAAGCACTGGATTTGGCAATTGTGCCGAACGGAGTTGTCGGAATGACCAAAAAAACCCCCGTTATGGTGGCGCAAACGACCCTGAATTTGGGCAATTGGAATGAATGCCAAAAAAAGTTAAAAAGTATCTATACAAACGCAATCATTTTTGATACAATATGTAGAGTGACCGAGGAGCGGCAGAGCGAGGCAAAGCGGCTGGCGGGGGACTGTGACCTGATGGTTGTCATCGGGGGGCAGGAAAGCTCCAACACCGCAAAACTTGCCGAGATTTGTCGGTCAGCGTGTCCGCAAACCGTGCGGATTACGTCCGCCGCAGAATGGGACCGTCGGATACCGGTCGGGACCAGTCACGTTGGAATTGTTGCAGGTGCATCCACACCGCGCAATGAAATAGAGGAGGTATATAAAACCATGAGCGAAATGAATGAAAATTTCGAAAAAATGCTCGACGAAACGCAATGCGTAACTTTAAATACAGGAGATGTTGTTACCGGAACCGTTACACAGGTTTCCGATGCCGAACTGCAATTGGACCTTGGCACCGGCGTGACCGGTTACATCAAGGCTGAACAAATCAGCGATGACCCTGCATTTAAGCTTACCGAACAGTTCAAGAAAGGGGACAGCGTGGAAGCGTTTGTCATCCGTGTCAGCGATTTGGAGGGTGTTGCGGAACTTTCCAAGAAGAGAGTTGACGCAGACCGCAACTGGAAGAACATTGAGGATGCCTGCGAGAACAAAACCGTTCTGGAGGGCAAGGTCGCGGAAGCCGTTAAAGGCGGCGTTGTGATTTACTCGGGCGCAAACCGCGTCTTTATTCCCGCATCGCAGAGCGGTGTTCCGAAAGACGGCGACCTCTCCACGCTGGTTGGCGAGACGGTCAAATTCCGCATCATTGAAGTCAAGCAGGGCAAGAAAGCCATCGGTTCCATCCGTCTGGTTCAGCGCGACGAGCGCCGCGAGAGAGAAGCGGAATTCTGGGCGAACATTGAGGTTGGCAAGGTCTACACGGGCATTGTCAAGAGCACGACTTCTTACGGTGCGTTCGTTGACCTCGGTTGCGGTGTGGACGGCATGGTCCACCTGACCGAACTGTCTTGGAAGCACATCCGCAAGCCCGAGGACGTTGTTACGGTCGGCGAGCCTCTGACGGTTTACGTCAAGAGTTTTGACCCCGAAAAGAAGCGCATCTCGCTCGGCTACAAGACCGAGGAGAGCAATCCTTGGAACATCTTCCGTGCGCAGTACGCGATTGGCGACGTTGCAAGTGTGAAGATTGTCAGCCTGATGCCGTTCGGTGCATTTGCCGAGATTATTGACGGTGTGGACGGTCTGATTCACATCTCGCAGATTGCACTCCAGCGGATTGCAAAGCCCTCCGACGTTCTGGAAGTCGGACAGGTTGTGGATGCGCGCATCATCGACATTGACGACGAGCGCCAGAAGGTAAGCCTTTCGATTCGTTCGCTTCTTGAGGACGAGATGGCGGCTGCCGAGGCAATGCCCGAGGATTACGCAATCGAGGAAAACGGGGAGCAGTGAGAAAGACCTCGGGCTTTGCCCGAACCCACTTAGGGGGCTTCTTTTGAGAAGTCCCCTAAGAACCCTAAGAACTTCCCCCCAAAGGGCGGATTCCTGCAACGCAGGAATCCGCCCTTTGGGGGGAAGTTTTGAATTTTTAAGGGCTTTTCAAGGAGTCCCTGAATGGAGTTTGAGCATAACTCAAGATTTTCTCACTACGCCTCGCTTTTCATGATTGGCATATGTTTTACCCATCAAATAGAGGCACGATGTTCGCACTTTCCAATTTGGTGAAAAGGTTTGGGGAGTCCGGAGGGGTGATGGTCGCTTAGCGACCGTCAGTAGCGACCCAGGAGCGTTGCTTTCCTCAAAAGCCCCCTCTGGCGCGTCTCCCTTACACCGTGCAAATCAGACGTTCAAGGGCGGTGTAGCCCTGCGGGGAGAGTTTGAGCGTCCGGTCGGCGGCGGCGCAGGCGGCGAGCGCATCACGGAGCGCATTCGGACGCATACGGGAAAGGCTTTTTCGGTATAATCCCACCTTGAATTCGTGCATTTTCAGCGCGGCGGCAACTTCTTTTTCGGTTGAACCGCCCCGAAGCATCGCCTGTACGCTCGCCATGTCGCAGAAAACGCGAACCACGTCCCCGAGAATCACGAGCGGGTCCACGCGGCGGAATTTGTACTCCCGCAGAATGTCAAGCGCCGCGTCCCGCTTGCCGTCCATCATCGCGTTCGCAAAGGCAAACGCGTCGTATTCGGTCACGGGGGCGCAGACAAACCGCATATCCGCGTCGGTGACCTGTGTTTTGCCGTTCGCCAATGCGTAATAACTCAACTTGTCGATTTCGTTTGCGAGGGAGAACATCGAAGAGCCGCAATACGCAATCATAAGCGCGCAGAACTCGGGCGTTGCCTCCACGCCGTTGTGCTGAAAATGCCGCGCCGCCCAGACCGCCAGTTTGGCGGGGGAGGAACGGTCAAACTGCACGGGCGTGAGGACCTCGCCGAGTCTGGAAAGCACGGCAGACGGGCGCTTGGGGAGGTAGCCTGCGTCAAAGCAGTCTGCGGAGGCAAGCACCAGCACCGTGTTGTAGTCGTATTCCTGCGCCGCGGAAAGGGCATCGCAGAGCGCGTCCAAATCGGCGGGCTTCATTGCGGTGAAGTCCAGCCCCGAAAGCACAATCAACTTGCGGTCCGCCATCATGGGCATCGGCATCAGCGCGTCGACCAGACGGTCGGCGGTGAAGTCGGTGGCGTCGAGCCGCATTTCATTGAAAACCGAAAAGGAGGGGTCCGGACAAAGCGTCTCGCGGGCGAGACGGACGGCGGAGAGTTTGAGATAGTCCTCCTCTCCGAAGAACAGATACGCAACCGCGGGCGCGGTTTTGATTTCCTTGCGGAAATCGGATTCTTTGAGAATGTTCACGGTCAAACCCTCCTGTCTTACGGATATTATAGCATAAAAACGCGATTTCGTCAAGAAAAAGCACTTTTTTTCCAAAAAGAAATGTTTTTTTCGGAAAAACCCTTGACAAACGGGGGGTAAATCGGGTATAATATAAACTGTTATTGCAAAAAGGTGTGTGTAAAGCTGAAAAGCAAACCGCTCCCGAGAACAACATAAAGGAGGTGCAGTCAATGCTGAGAACTTACCAACCGAAAAAGCGTCAGAGAAAAAAGGAGCATGGCTTCAGAAAGAGAATGAAGACTGCTGACGGCAGAAATGTCCTGAAGAGAAGACGCGCAAAGGGCAGAAAGAGACTGACGTACTGAGTCACTGCCAACCAAACACCGACATCTGTTGTAGCGTGATTCGCACACATGGTCGGTGTTTTTTGCAGATACGGAAAACTTTTTCCTACCTCTTACTTTTCACGGATACCGAAACGGACGGGCAAATGAAGTATACAACCATCAAGGAACACCATTTATTCGGAAAGACCTTTCAGAGAGGCGCGCGCTGGAGCGGGCGCTATGTTTCGGTGTTTGTCCTGCGGGACTATGCTGCGAAACGGCTGGCGAAAGAGAATCCGACCAAACGGTTTTACAATCGGTTCGGCGTTTCGGTGAGCAAAAAAGTGGGAGGGGCGGTTGAACGCAACCGCGCCAAGCGCATTCTGCGGGCGGGTTACCGCGCCGTGGAACCCGAACTGAACACGGGCTATCTTGTGGTGGTCACGCCGCGGGAGGGCATCGGCGAGGCAAAATCGACCGACGTCGAGCGGGAATTGCGGAAAGGGTTTGCCAAACTCGGAATGTTCCGACGGGAGACGGTATGAAATACCTGTGCATCTGGCTGATTCGGTTCTATCAGAAAGTGCTGTCGCCGCTGAAACGACAGCCCACCTGCCGCTTTCAGCCAACCTGTTCGCAGTATGCCGTGGAAGCCTTTCAAAAGAGGGGGTTCTTTGCGGGAATGATTCTGACCGTATCGCGCATCGCAAGATGCAACCCGTTCTGTGCGGGGGGCTATGACCCCGTGCCGGAGAAAGGACTGCGCCGCCGGATTGCGGTCCCCATGACGAAATACTATTATCCGGAAGAATACAATTTGGAGCGGGACGAGCCTGACGGCGAATCCGACACAAAAAAGCAATGACGACCGCGGCACCGCGCGGGGAACGGAATCGGCGGTGCGACAATTCCCAAAAATCGAAGGGAGAAAAACAAAACGCATGAAAAAGAAAACAAGTACACTGCGGTGGCGCATCGGTATCCTTGCGGTACTCATCCTGATGCTTGCAACGGTCCTGACGGGCTGTGGGTCGAGCGGTTCGGGAAGCAAGCCGACTTATACCAAAGCGCTGAACAAGGCTGAAAACGGCGAACTTGAGCCGGAACAGCTGAATGCCGTGGCGGAGCTGTTGGTAAACACCTACGCAAAGGATTTCAACACGCCGTATATGCTTCTCGCCGCATCGCGCGGTTATGACATGACTGCTTCCGATTTCGACGATAACAACCTTCAGGCTGTGGATCCGTTGGAAGCGGGAAAAAACCTGCTGAAGAAGGCGACCGAAAAAGCGGCGGAAACCAAATCGTTGGAGCAGTATCAGGTATCGAACGACTGTATTGTTAACCTGAAAACCGAGGACCTGAATATGTTGGTGAATATGTTCAGCGTCTCCGTCGACCTCAAAGCATCGTCGGGTCTGTTCGATTCGATTCAGCGCGGCATCGGGTATTTCCTCAATTGGCTGACAACCTATCTCGGATTCGGCAGTTATATTGTCGGTATCTGCATTTTTGCGGTCCTTGTGGAAATTCTGATGGTTCCGTTTGCAATCAAACAGCAGAAGAACTCCATCAAGCAGGCAAATCTTCGCCCGAAGGAAATGGCAATCCGCAAAAAGTATGCGGGCAGAAATGACCAGGTGACGATGCAGAAACTGCAGAAGGAAATCCAGGAGATGTACGCGAAGGAGAACTTCAGCCCGTACAGCGGTTGTCTGCCGCTTCTCGTGCAGTTCCCGATCATCATCATCCTGTACAACATTATCATCAACCCGCTGGTGTATGTGTTGGGACAGTCTGCGGGCGTTTCCTCGGCGCTGAGCCTGTTCTATTCCGCGCCCAAAGCGGCGGGAGGTCTCGGACTGGGGGCGATTTCCGGGAAAAGTACGATTGAATTGCTTTCCATCGGAAGAGACAAATATGCAGGCATCGCGAATTTCGGGCTGTTCTCCAACGGCGACAAGGTGTGGGAATCGATTCAGTCCATCAAGGCGTTGCCGAACTTCAACATCGGTCCGTTTGACTTCGGTCTGACACCTGTATTCCCGCCTCGGGAACCGAAATATTGGATTCTGCTTCTCGTTCCCGTACTGACCTTTGTGGTCTATTTCTTCAGCATGAAGCTGACCCGCAAGTTCAGCGGTCAGGCGCCTGTGGCGGGTGCGACCGACCGTCAGACTGCCTGCTCGAACACCATGATGGACATCATGATGCCTGCCATGTCGGCAATTTTCACCTTTATGGTTCCCGGCATCATCGGTGTATACTGGATGTTCCGCAGCGTCATCGGCATTCTCAAGTCCTTTATCATGAGCAAAGTGATGCCGCTTCCCACCTTTACCGAAGCCGACTACAAGGCGGCGGAAAAGGAACTGGCGGGCAAGTCACCCAAGAAAGTGCAGAAGTCCGAGAGAGCCGGAACCGTGCGTTCGCTCCACCACATTGACGATGAGGACTTTGAGGACACGCGCGAAGCCGCGTTGGAACGCAAAGCCCGCATGGAGGAGCAGACGAAGAAAGAGCAGGCGGAGAAAGCCGAAAGTGCGAAGAAATCGCCGTTCGGAATTCCGCTCCTGAAAAAGGACCGCAAAGCGGAGAAGCAGGAAGCGGAGAAAGACGCGAAGACTGACGAAAAGCCCGCCGAGGCTCCTGCGGAGAATGCTCCTACGGAGGCACCTGCGGAGAACACTCCGACAGAAACGAAACCGGAAGAAACCACCAATAGTGAAGACGGTCAGGCAAAGTGAGCCGACCCGAAAAGGAGAATGACTGTGAAAAAAGAATTGATTGTGACGGGCAAGACCGTTGAGGATGCCCGCAAAAAGGCAGCCGCACAGTTGGGTGTGGCGGAAGAGGAAATGATTGTCACCGTGCTGGAGGAGGGCAAGAAAGGCTTCCTCGGCATCGGCGCGAGCGACGCGAAAATTTCGGTCAGTTACAGTGTGGGCGGCGAGGATGCGGCGCTGAACTTCATCCGCAAACTCATTGACGATATGGCACTTGAGGGGCTGACGGTCGCGAAAAAAGAGGGGAACAACGATGACGTTCTGATTACCGTGGACGGTGACAGCGCGGGGGTACTGATTGGGCATCACGGCGAAACGCTTGACGCGCTCCAGTATCTGGCGAACCTTGCCGCAAACAAAAAGGTTGCGGGCGAGAAGCGCGAGTATGTGCGCGTGACGGTTGACGTGGAGGGCTATCGCGCAAAGCGGGAAGCGTCCCTGCGCGCGCTGGCGAGAAGAATGTCGGCAAAGGTCATCAAGAACAAGAAGAGCGTGATGTTGGAGCCGATGAATCCTTACGAGCGCCGCATCATTCACTCCGAGGTGCAGGGCATCGCGGGTGTGTCGACCAACTCCATCGGTGCGGAGAATAACCGCCGCGTGGTCATTTTCTTGGATGACGCACAGACGACCGAAAACAACGAGGACGTTGACGATTGATTGAAACTGTAGGACAAATAAGGGCGCTTGAATTTCGGGGCGCTCAGACACAATTACCGCCTTTTCTTTGCACGAAGGAGGCGCAAAGAAAAGGCTTGGCGAAAAGAAACGCCGAATGAAAGATTTCGCCGCCTGCGGGCGGCGATCAGCGCCCCACGGCGCTGAACCCGTGCCGCCTTTTAAAAAAGGCGGGCGAAAACTTTCACTCAAAAAGCCGTTTTGTGCATAGTCTGCGGCTGTTTCCCGTCTCCGACAGGGGACGGGAAACAGCCCGTTTGTTTGCGAAAGGATAAAACCTGAGATGGAAGATACGGTTGCGGCGGTTTCAACTCCGCGCGGAAAGGGTGGCGTGGCACTCCTACGGGTTTCGGGTCCCGAGGCGATTGCGATTGCCGACGCGGTATTCCTGCCGAAAAACGGAAAAAAACTCTCGGACGCGGAGCCGCGGCGCGCACTGTACGGTCGCATTCGTTCGGCGGACGGAGAAATCATTGACGACGGTCTGGCAACGGTTTTCCGCGCACCGTCATCGTTTACCGGCGAAGATACGGTGGAAATCTGTTGCCACGGCGGCATTCTGTTGACCGAAACGGTCCTGACCGCGCTGTTTGCGGCGGGCGCCCGTCCCGCCGAGGCGGGGGAATTTACCAAACGGGCTTTCCTGAACGGGAAAATGGACCTTTCCGCCGCCGAGGCGCTCGGAAATCTGTTGGAGGCGCGGACGCGCGACCAGTTGATTCTCGCACACGCGGGAATGGGCGGCAGGACGGGTGAGAAGAGCCGCGCGATTTATGAAACCCTGCGGCATCTGCTTGCGTCGGTCTACGTCACAATCGACTATCCCGACGAGGATTTGGCAGACATGAGCCGCGAGGAAATCACGGCGGCGTTTGCCGAATGCGCCGGAGCGTTGCGCACGCTGTGCGACAGTTATCGGACGGGACACGCGATTGCCGAGGGGTTACGGACGGTCATCTGCGGCAAACCGAACGTCGGGAAAAGTTCGCTCTTTAACCGATTGGTCGGGCGCGACGCGGCGATTGTGACCGACGTGGAGGGAACCACCCGCGACGTGCTGACGGCTTCCGCTTCGGCAGGGCGCGTCACGCTCAACCTCTGTGACACGGCGGGTCTGCACGATACCGAGGACCGCGTGGAACAGATTGGGGTGGAACGCACGCGGGGCGAACTGGAACACGCGGAGTTGATTCTGGCGGTGTTTGACGCGTCGGCGGACCCCGACGAAAACGACCGAAAACTCATTGACGTCCTGCAGAAACAGCCAGCAACGGTGATTGCAATCTGCAACAAGACCGACCGCACGGGCGGCACCGTCCCCGCCGTCTGGCAGGGATTCTTTGCGCACACGGTTGCCCTCTCCGCCCAAAACGGAGCGGGGATGGCGGAACTCTGCCGGCTGATTGACGGTCTGTTTACCGACGGCGCAATCGACCTGCGCGAGGATGCGGTCCTCATGGGAGCGCGTCAGCACGCGGCGGCTCTGCGCGCCTGTACGGCGTGTGAGGAGGGAGCGGCGGCGCTTGCGGCGGGGTATCCGCTTGACGCCTGCTGTACCGATGCCGAAGTTGCCATGTCGGCGCTTGCCGAGTTGGACGGGAGAGCGGTGTCGGAAGATATTGTGAATGAAATCTTTTCCCATTTCTGCGTGGGAAAATAGGGAAATCAAAGAGGATAAGGCTTCATGAGGCTGAATCGGGAACAGGTGCTGTCGCTCTCCGATGCCTGTCACATTGCGCTGACGGAACGGGAAACTGCGGCTTTGGAAACGAAATTGAACAACTTACTGGCGCTGACGGAGCGGCTGACGGATGGAAATACCGCGAACGGAACGCACGACACGACGACGGGGACGTCAATTCCTTGCCACGACGCACGCCGCGTGCGCGCAATGGGGCGCGTGTTATGACGGGCATTTTACAGGAACTGTCACAGGACCTTGCCGCAGGAAAAACGAGTGTGCGGGAATTCGGAAAGACCAACATGGATGAATTCGTAATGGGGTCGGTCACGGCGGCATCGGCGCATATCTGGAGGAACAGGTGAAAAAATGAATGCTTATGAATTCACACCCGAATATCGGAATACGGCAGAGAAGATTCTGGTCTCGCTTGCCTTGGTGTTTGCGGCGGCGAGTTTCGGAGTGTCGCGCGTGAGCGGCGTGCCGTACCCCGCAATCTTTCAGTTTCTTGTCGTGGCGTTTCTTGCGGTCGCGTTCGTGATTGCGAACAAGAGCCTGCTCCGGAGTTATACCTACACGGTCACGGAGCCGGACGGGGAGGGCAAACGCGATTTCCTGATTACCGAGCATTACGGAAAGAAGCATACGGCGGTTTGTCGTGTGGATCTGTCGCAGGTTTTGGCGGTGGAAACCGTCCCGATGCGGGAAAAGGCACGGATACGCGAAGCGGAACGGGCGGCAAATGTCATTTACCGCTATCTGACCCCGCTCTTTCCCTCCGAGGTCCTGCTCGTGACCCTGCAAACGGGGGACGCGGTGACACTTTTGCGCCTTCCCGCCGAAAAAGGGCTGGAAAATGCTCTCATGACCTTCCGACCGCAATAAATGTCTGTATTTTGACCATTTGTGTCTTGAACCAAAGCAGAAAATGTCTTATAATGGTAGTACAAGGGAAAGAGCCTTCGCCCGCGCGCGGGGACGGCTTCCCGAAATACAGAAAGGAACGATGAAATATGAAGAAATTTCCGGTTGCGATTCAGGTTTATTCGGTCAGAGACGATGCGCAGGCAAATCTGTTCGGAACGCTGAAAAAACTCAAGGAAATGGGCTATGACGGTGTGGAATTTGCCGGTCTTTACGGACATACTCCCGAGGAAGTCCGCGATATGTGCAAGGCACTTGACATTGTGCCGCTGTCGGCGCACGTCCCATACCTTGACATGGTGAAAGACCCCGAGGGTGTTCTGGAGGCATACAAGACCATCGGTTGCCGCTATGTCGCGGTTCCGTATCTGACCTCCGAATACAGACCCGGGACCCCTGCATTTCCGGAGGTCATCAAAAACGTTGCCATGCTCGGCGAGGTCTGCAACAAACTCGGAATGACGCTTCTCTATCATAACCATGACTTTGAGTTTACCAAACTCGACGGCAAGTATGCGTTGGACATCCTCTATGAAGAGGTCCCCGCAAGCCTGCTCCAGACCGAGTTGGATACCTGTTGGGTCAACGTCGGCGGAGAGGACCCCGCAGACTACCTGACGAAGTACAGCGGCAGAGCGCCGGTCCTGCACCTGAAGGATTTCGTGGGCAGCAAGTCGGAGAATATGTACAAACTCATCGGCATCGATGACAAGGAAAAGAGCGAAACGAACGAGAAGTTCGCGTTCCGTCCCGTCGGCTACGGCAAGCAGGATTTCCCGAAGATTCTTGCCGCGGCAGAGCCTGCCGGTGTGCAGTGGGTCGTGGTGGAGCAGGACCAGCCCACCAAGGAAAACACCCCGATGGAATGCGCGGAAATGAGCCGCAAGTATCTGAAGCGCATCGGTTGCTGAACCGATTTCTACAATTATATTATACGGAGGAATATTACAATGGGATTGGATGATTTCAAGGTCAATCAGGAAGTCAAAACGGTTGACGCAAACAAGAAACTCAGAATCGGTATCATCGGTTGCGGATGGATTGCGGGGGCACACATGGATGCTTACCTCAAGCAGCCCGACGTGGAAATCGTCGCAGGGGCGGACCTGATTCCGGGCAAGGCAAAGGCATTCATGGAAAAGTACGGTCTGGAGAACGTCAAGACCGACTATGCGTCGCACAAGGAGATGCTTGACGACAAGAGCCTGAAACTGGATGCGGTTTCGGTCTGCACCTATAACTGTCAGCACGCGGCTCCTGCGATTTATGCTCTGGAAAAGGGTGTGAACGTTCTGTTGGAAAAGCCTTTCACCGTTACGCTGGACGAAGCGGTTGAGGTTATGAAAGCCGAGAAAAAGAGCGGCAAGATTCTGTCCATCGGCTTCCAGCCCAGAATGGACGAGAACATGAAGATGATTAAGAAAATCGTCGAGTCGGGCGCTCTGGGTAAAATTTACTACATCCAGACCGGCGGCGGACGCCGTCGCGGGATTCCGACGCCGTTCGGTACCTCTTTCATTGAAAAGGATACCGCAGGCATCGGCGCACTGGGCGACATCGGTTGCTATTCGTTGGACATGGTCCTCAACGCCATCGGCTATCCGAAGCCGCTGACCGTTTCGGGCTACAAGTCCGCGTTCTTCGGCACCGACCCGAATTATTCGCACTATCAGCATATCGGTCACCCCGAATATGCGCAGAAGTTCGGCGTGGACGACTTCGCGGCGGCGTTTGTCCGTCTTGAGGGCGGCATCATCCTCGACTTCCGTATCGCATGGGCGATGAACCTCGACACGCCCGGTGACACCATTATCATGGGTACCAAGGGCAGCCTGAGAATTCCGTCCACCGAGTGCTGGAACGGAAGTGTCGGCGGTCCCATGACGTTGTATCATGAAGTTTGCGGCGAGCAGACCCAGACCGAAATCCCGATTATCAAGATGAAAGAGGACCTCTTCTTCCTCAAGATTCGCACGTTCCTCGATGCAATCAAAGAGGGCGGCAAGGCGCCGGTTCCGTCGTCGCAGATTCTTTACAATCAGGCGATTATCGACGGTATCGCGAAGTCCGCGGAAGCAGGACACGAGGTTGAAATCAACATTCCCGAAGTCTGATTGCTTTCGGTTTTCAAAGCCCCGCAGACGGAAGTCTGCGGGGCTTTGCACATGCGTTGGGATGGGTTGTGGAAACGGTTGAATTCACTTGTCGGAAAAGGTCTGATTTTGTGCATCTTTTTGAGCAAAAACCCCTTGACAAGGGAGACAGAAAGTGGTATAATAATTGAGCGCCCAAAAAGA
>CAZVYZ010000020.1:0-28630 GCA_964630695.1 uncultured Ruminococcus sp. | reverse complement strand
GTTTGGAGGGTAGGGACCCCTCTTTCAAGAGGGGTCCCTGCGCCTCCAAGGTCTTCCCCCACCCCTCCGAGGTCTTTCTTTCACGAAAAAATTGCCGTACCCCCTTGCAAAAGCGGGGGGTTAATGTTATAATAAAGTATTGGAAGAGACAGAGGACCCGATGATACGTCGGGGATTAGAACAGAAAGGAACGAACTCATGCAGAACGACGAGTATAAATATAAAGATCCCTACGCCCCCGACGGAGAATCTGCGGAGGCGGACGGGAACCCGCCGCTGAACCGAAACGGTTGGGATGACGTCCCCAACCCGTTTGAAGACGAAACGCCGAGACGTCGAAACAGCGGAAACAGCGGGGACAGCCGCACGCAGGGACAGCCCAACCGCGGCGGACAGGGGAGCGGTCCCCGCAAAAACACGGGGAGCAGAGCGGGCGGAAATTCACGCGCGAAAAACAATTCCGACAGCGGAAATAAGAGCGGAAAGAAAGGCGGGAAAACGCCCGTCAATCTCAAAGCGTCCCCCTCCGCAAAGCCGGTCCACCGCATCGTGCCGTGCCTGCTGTTTGCCTTTGCGGTGTTCCTGTTCGTTTGTATGTTCCTCCACCTTGTCGGCGGGGAGAACGCGAATTCCGCGGCGACACACCCCGTCGGCGCGGTCGGTTACGGCATCTGCTATGCCTTTTTCGGGCTGTTCGGCGGTGGCGGGTTCCTCCTGCCGTTCCTGCTCGGCTACCTTGCCGTGATGTGGCGCAGATTGCTCGACTGCCATAAACTGATTGAAAAAGCCGTGACTTCGGTCTTTCTCCAGTTGCTCCTTTCCACATTTATTCACTCCTGCGCCCTCGGCGCGTTGGAGAAAGCAGACCGCCATATGTCTGCGGGAGAACTGATTCGCATCGGCTCCAAAATGCAGGGCGGCGGACTGTTCGGCGGCGGCATCGGGTATTTCCTCTGCTCCCGCATGAACATCTTCGGCGCAATCTTCATCACGGTATTGCTTCTTCTGGTGGGGACGTTCTTCTTTATCGGCATGACCCCGCAACACCTGATTGCAAGCATCCGCGCGAAAGTCATCATCGCCAAAGCAAAGCGGAAAAAGGACGACACCGACGAGATGGACCGCACGCCCATCATGGACCGTATGGGAAAGAAGCACGAGCGCGCGGCGGGGCGGAGGTTTGACTCTGCGGGTGAAGATATGCCCGAGCCGCCCGACGGCGCGGTGATTTACCCGAACGGCAAGCCCGCGGCGCGGGCGGTCGTGCGCGGGAAAGAATCGCCGCTCCTGACCGACGAGGACAATCCCGTCCCCGTTATGCCGATTCTCAATGCGAGCGACGAAACGCCGCCCGACAGTCCGCTGTTCGTGCCGGATGAAATCGGACGCGAACTGAAACGGGAATCCGGAACGGACAAAGCCGAAACGGACAAGACCGAAGCGGATAAGCCCGCAACGGTCGGAACCGCCGCGGAGAAAACGACGGCGCCCGCAAACCCATCTCTGAGCGGGCAAAACGCCGCGCAACCCGCACAGCCGGCAACAACCGTCCGCCCCGCGCGGGCATGGGATCCGAAAGCAGCCGCCCTGCGACGGGCGGACAGCGCCGCAGTGGACCATATCTTCCCGCCGCAGCCGAGCGACCGCCAAAACGCCGCGCGGCGCGTGCAGAAGTCTGACCAAGGCTTTGAATTGGGGTCCATCTTCATCAGCGGACCCGACGCGGAATTTCCGAAAGAACGCGTTCACGTCCCCCTGCCGCCCGAGGTCCCGCTTCCGGGGTCCGCGCCGAGAGGGGAGCGGGTGAACGGTGAAGTGCCTGCACCTGCCGCGCGTCCCGCACAGGCGGGAACGGCGAGCATTCCCGCAAACCGCCCGATAAGACCCACCGATCCGACCGTCCGTCTCCGCACGGGACAACCTGCGGGACAGGCGGGAGGAGTCCGTCCCGCGCCCCGTCCCATGCCGCCGCAGAGCGGTGCAATGGGGGCTTCCGGAACCGCAGGCGGACCGTCGGCACGCCCGGGCGCGTCGGCAGCATCGCGTCAGCCCACCCTGCGGCCGGCAACCGCCAAGGGACCGCAGGATTTCGGCATGACGAGCGAGGAACTGGACGCAAAGGAGAGTGCGGCGCTATCCATCGACCGCGCGATTGCCGCCAAAAAGAACGCCGGCACACCGCGCCCCGAGCGCACGCCGGTCAAAGCCGAGCCGCGCCCCGTTCCCGCACCCCAGAACCGTCCCTACACGTTCCCGCCCATTTCCTATTTGCAGGCGGGAGAGGCGCTCACCGAGCAGACCAAGGGCGAGTTGGAGGAGAACGCACGGCGGATTGCCGATAAACTCAAGACGTTCCACATCGACATCAACGAAATTACCTATTCCTGCGGTCCGACCGTTACGAGATACGAGGTGTTCCCCGCATCGAACGTCCGCGTCCGTACCGTGCTGAATATGGATAAAGACATTGCGCTGGCATTCGGCGTGAAAGACGTCCGTATGGACTCCATGGAGGGCAAGAGCGCAATCGGCATCGAGGTGCCGAACAAGAACCGTTCGACGGTCTACCTGCGCAACATGATTGAGGCAAAGGAATTTGCCGATAACCAGACTCCGCTGTTCTGTTGCCTCGGTGACGACGTTGCGGGTTCGCCGGTCTATTTCAGTATTCCGAAAATGCCCCACCTGTTGGTCGCGGGTGCTACCAACTCCGGTAAATCGGTCTGCATCAACTGCATCGTCATGTCCATCCTGTACAAGATGCGCCCCGAAGAGGTGCGGCTCGTCATGATTGACCCGAAAAAGGTCGAGTTCGCGCCGTATCAGGGCATCCCGCATCTGTTGGCGCCCATCATTACCACGCCGAAAGACGCTTCGGGTGCTTTGCAGGCGGCGGTCAACGAAATGGAATCCCGCTTTGACCGGATTGCCGACGTCGGCGCGCGGAACATCGACGGGTATAACAAGATTGCCGCGACCGACGCGGGGCTTGCACCGATGACGCGAATCGTCATCATCATCGACGAACTTGCCGACCTTATGATGGTCGCAAAGAACGAGGTGGAGGATTCCATTTGCCGCCTGCTCCAGAAAGCGAGAGCGGCGGGCATCTACCTGATTATCGGTACGCAAAGACCGTCGGTTGACGTCATCACGGGTCTGCTGAAAGCAAACATCCCGTCGCGTATCGCGTGTACGGTCGCATCGGTGGTGGACTCCAAGACGATTCTTGACCGCGGCGGCGCGGAAAAACTGCTCGGGAAGGGCGATATGCTCTTCAACCCGACCGGTGCCAAGGAGCCGATTCGTGTGCAGGGCGCGTTCCTGAGCGACGGAGAAGTGGAAAAAATCTGCGAATTCGTCCGCGCGACGAACGGAACCGCACATTACGACGAGAACTTTACGAAACTGATGAAAGAGTATTCGGCGCAGTGCGGCAAGAAAGGCAAAGAGGACGCGGAAATGCCCGAGGCGGGCGAGGGCGGTATGCGCGAGGACAGCAAGTACGCCGAGGCGGTTCGGGTCGCGGTGGAGCAGAGACAGATTTCCACCTCCATGCTCCAGAGGAAGATTGGCGTCGGCTATGCGCGCGGCGCAAAGTTGGTTGACCGAATGGAAGCCGAGGGCATTGTCACCCCGCAGGACGGCTCCAAGCCGCGTGAGGTCCTGATGACGCCCGAACAGTATATCGAACGCTTTGTGGACAACGAGACCGAGGACGACGAGGAAGAATAAAAAGACCGGAACACCCATGGGGCGTTCCCTGCAAACACTGTCTTTTCGGTGTTTTTGCAGGGAGCGCCCCATGCACCGTTCCGCGCAATCCCCCCAAATACTGCCCACCAATCGTGCGCGTTAGCCGTACTCTGTAACAAATCCGCACCTCCCAAAACGACAAAAACTTCCCCCACGACCCCGCCATCACAAAAGCGAATCCAATTTTCGCTTTCTGAATGGCGGGGTCGTGGGGGAAGTTCGGGGAGGATGAGGGAGGTTTGGAGGGAGAAGGGACCCCCTTTCGGAGGGTGTCCCTTCTCCCTCCAAGGTCTTCCCTCTGTCAGAGGAAAATACGGCGGAATGTGGGAACTTCGGCGGCGGAGGTTGCAAGGGTCAGGATGAAAGGTGTGTGCAGAAAGGTCCGGAGCACGCACCCCGCGTGATGGCGGGTGTCGGCACGCCGCATTCCCGCAAGTCCGGCGCCCGTCCGCTTGACAAGCGCCTCCTTTGCCGTCCAGACGCGCAGAAAGACCTCCTCGGCTTTCTGCGGGCGGTTTTGTATCGTGTTCCGCACGCGGCGGTTCTCGGCGGGCGTGAACCAACGGTCGGCGGCGCGGGCAAGACGGGATATGTCCCTGCCGCGCGGCGCTTCCGCGTCCAGTCCGATGGGACCGCAGTCCCCGATGGCGAGCGCGACAAGCCCCTGCGTGTGCGTGGGGCTGAAATCGAATTGTCCCCCCTCCGCATAGGGCTTTCCGCTCGCGGTTGTCCTGACACGGGCGAGCATGGTTGCGGCGTCATCGGCGGTGGCGAGGTCACAGAGTGCCTGTTTCAGAAGCAGGCGCCAGACAAGACTTTCGGGACGGCGCACGCCCTCTGCCGCGTCACCGAGTTTGGCGCGGAGAATTTCGGTCGGCGGCAGTTCGCCCTCATAATAATACAGATAAAGCATGGTGCCTCCTTTGATATGAGACAGGGGAGAGGAATGTTTGGTGCGGGATGATTTTGCTCCGACCAAGTACGTCAGGCTGAATTTTCGCTCAAAAAGTCCATATTTCAATCTGTTGCAAGTTCTTGCGCGGTATTCAACCCCATTGCCTTTTTAGTATACCATATTTTTCGCGAAAAAGGAAGAAAAAGCGAAAAAATACTTGACAAAACGGGAAAAATTTCTTATAATAGAATTAGAGCGATTCTAATTTAAGAGGTGAACCGAAATGACCAAACAAAGAACCCTGATTCTGCAAATCCTGAACCAACCCGACCGCCATCATCTGACCGCGGACGAAATCTTTTTCCTTGCCAAACTCCAGATGCCGACCATCGCGATGGCAACGGTCTATAACAACCTGAATGCCATGTGCGACGCGGGCATCATCAGCCGCGTCCACACCGACGGCGGCGCGGACTGCTTTGACCGCGTGACCGAGAAGCATGACCACCTGCTCTGCGATTCCTGCGGCAAACTGACCGACTTTCACCTGCCGAGCCTTGCGGGGGAGTTGCGGGACGCAATCGGAGCGCCGATTCGGTCCTATGACCTGACGGTTCACTACATCTGCCCCGAGTGTGCAAGACGGAGGTAAGCAGGCAATGAAAATGAAACGGTATGCCATCGGAGTCGATTTCGGCACGCTTTCGGCAAGAGCCGTTCTGGTCGATACGCGGGACGGGCGCGAGGTCGCCGAGGCGGTGTCGGTCTATCCCCACGGTGTGATGGACGAGCGCCTGCCGGACGGGCAAAAACTGCCGCCCCTGTTTGCTCTGCAACATCCCGCCGATTACCTGAATGCTTTGCGGGAGACGGTTCCCGCCGTGTTGCGGGAGACGGGGATTGCGGGGGAGGAGATTGCGGGTTTGGGGATTGACTTCACCGCCTGCACGCTTCTGCCGGTTGACCGTGACGGCTCGCCGCTTTGTCTCTCGGAGGAATGGGCGCATGAGCCGCACGCGTGGGTCAAACTGTGGAAGCACCACGCCGCACAGCCCGAGGCGGACGAAATCAACCGTCTCGCGGCGGCAAGAGGGGAGCGGTGGCTCTCGCGCTACGGCGGAAAACTTTCCTGCGAGTGGGCGCTTCCGAAGATTCTGGAGACGCTGCGCCATGCGCCGGACGTGTTTGCGGCAACCGACCGCTTCACCGAAGCGGGGGACTGGCTTTCAAGGGTCCTGACGGGGGTCGAGACACACAGCGCGCCGTTTGCGGGCTACAAAGCCTGCTGGAGCGCGGAGACGGGCTATCCGTCGGACGCGTTCTTCACGGCGCTGGACCCCGCTCTGCACGGTCTGGTCGGGACCAGACTGGCGGCGGAGGTTGCGGCGCTCGGCGGGACGGCAGGAACGCTGTCCGAGCGGGGCGCGGAACTGACGGGGCTTCCCGTCGGAACTCCGTTGGCGCTCCCGATGATTGACGGACACGCGGCAATGCCCGCGATGAACGTTGTCGGTGAGGGGGAAATGATGCTGGTCATCGGAACCTCGTCGGCGCAGATGGTCAATGCCGCGGCGGGAATCGAAATCCCGGGAATCTGCGGGTACACCGACGGCGGGGTCATCCCCGAACTTTGCACCTATGAAGCGGGGCAATGCAGTGTGGGGGACAGTTTTGATTGGTTCGTACGCAATTGCGTTCCCGCGGACTATGCACGGGAAGCCGCAGAAAAAGGGCAGAACCTGCACAAATATCTGCGCGAAAAAGCGGAACGGCTCCGCCCGGGGGAGAGCGGTCTTGTGGCGCTGGATTGGCTTGGCGGCAACCGAAACATTTTAGGGAATGCGAATCTGCGGGCAGTGATGGTCGGCATGACCCTTGCAACCCGCCCCGAGGAGATGTACCGCGCGTGGATTGAGGCGACCGCATTCGGATTGCGGGTCATCATGGAACGGCTTGCGGAATACGGACTTTCGGTCTGTCGTATCTGCGCGGGCGGCGGAATCGCGCAGAAAGACCCGATGCTGATGCAGATTTATGCGGACGTGACCGGAAAAGAAATCCGCGTGACGGGGACGAAGCAGGCGGGGGCTTTGGGCAGTGCGATGTATGCGGCGGTTGCGGGGGGACTTTATCCCGATATTTGCGCGGCTTCGGACGCGATGTCGCCACCCGACCGTACCGTCTATCGTCCGATTCCCGAGCAGGTTGCGGCATACGAGCCGCTCTTTGCGGAGTACCGACGGCTCCACGACCTTTTCGGCGGCGTGTGGCAGGATTTTGCCGGATAAAAACAAAGGACCCGAATGTGAAACGAAACATTCGGGTCCTTTGTTTTGGGGCTTATTCCGCCTTTTCAAATTCCAACGTTTGCAGGGGGGGAAGCACCGCCGGAGTGGGAGCGGTCATCTCACTACCGTATTCAGAATCACCGCGCCTGCGCTGTAGTAGGTTTCCGGCTCGTATGCCATGATTTTCAGCCTGATTTTTGCGCCGCTTTTCGGAATCTTGGTAAATACGACGGTCCTGAGGTATTCATTCGGCTTCAGGAGTCCCGTTTCCGCGAGGACTTTGTCGTTTTCATCGAGAATGCGCAGTTTCAGCCAGACATCGTTGCCGCTGTCGTTGGTAAAGAACAGGTCCGCCGCGCCGTCTTTTATCACGACTTTCCCGCAGACGTGCGCCGAAAAGTCCATGCCGTCCCGATAGATTTGCGTCCAACTGCTGTCCATCGTATCGGGGGTGCCGACCTGCGCCGCCGCCTCAAATGCGGGCGGGGTAAATTCGGCTTGTTCGTGCTTTTTGCCTGTCAGGATGAAAGACAGAATCATGCCGATGACCGCTACGGCGCAAACGGCAGAGCATATATATGATTCCTTGAGGTGTTACAATGCAAAGAAAAGCATGAAAGTATGGAAATCATGTCCTTTGAAGGCAGCGTACTCAAGAAAAATGAAGCCTTTACCGCAATAAAGAACGGCAAGCCCGATCCGGTTGCTTCCTGCGGCGTGCTTGACGAGAGTCTTGACACGCTGAAGCTTGCGGAGCTATACGGGCGTATGAGAATGAGATCGGCTATCCCTACACCTCCGTGTTCTTACCTTTTGACCTTCAGTGTTTGAATTTCAAACGCCCCGAAATCCAATGTAACACTGCGATCCTTGACCGACAACTCACGGATCTCACGCTCCTCCATATCGCATAGGGTAACCGACCTTACATCGTATCCGAACCGGAGGACCGCCGTCGTTGCGGTGTTGTCACACTCGAAGAAGCGGAAAATGCAGTCCTCGGAATCCTCCGCTTCCTTGATTACCTCACAGAGGATGTTGTCGCGGTCACAGCTGACCGTCGAAAAGCGGGTTGGCAACCGGTCACAGGTACCCGACGCGGGCAGAACCGTCATAGGATTGTTCAGCGCATACGCCTCCGCGTAAAGGGCGGGTGCGTTCATCGGTCCGCTGTGCGGATAGAGCGAATAGCAACAGGTCATCTCTCCGCGATCTGCTTCCGGATCGGGGAAGGTTGGTGCGCGGAGCAGAGTCAGAGTCATCAAAGTTCCGTGTATGTCATATCCATACTTGCAGTCATTCAGGAGCGCAACACCATAGCCGCCCTCGGAATAATCGGCAAACCGATGCCCACAGACCTCAAATTTTGCTCTCTCCCACGAGGTATTCTTGTGCGTGGGACGCTCAACCGTTCCGTACTGAATTTCATAGGTTGCACGCGAGGAATTGATTGCCACATCAAAGGCGACCTTCACGCACTGATGCCTCTCCTGCCAATCCACCTGCAAATCAAAGTCGATACGGTCGGTCGCATCAGAGAGCCATACCGTTTGCACAAAAGTGGACTTCAGGAATTTTCTCGTAATACGAAGCCCGGCGCGGACACCGTCCAGCACCTCCTCCACCGACTGCACATCGGTCAGAGAAATATATTTCTGTTGGTTGTAGTCTTCAAGGTCCCAGGCATCATTGTAGCCTACATAGTCCTCATAAATGCGAAGTTCATTTCCGAGTCCGCCATGTCGGAGCACCTCTCTGCGGTTTTTCTTGTCGTAGACCGAGGACAGGTTCATCGCCCCGTCAAAGCAGAGCCGATACCGCCCGTTTTCGCAAATCGAACTTGAGAGTTTCACCATATTCTTTTCTACAAATGTCTTTACACAGGCATAGCCTTTGGGCGGAATCCCCGAAACTGCAACGCTCTTTCCGTCAATGCGGATGATGCCATTTCCGGGAGTTGGGTTCGGATTGAAAACCACATAACCGTTTTCGGAGGAGATACCGGCTGCAATCTGCTTCTGTGCCGCATCCATGTGAGGCTGCGCAATCCGGCGGATGGTCTCATAGTCGCGCTCGCACTGCTCATAGACCGCACGGATGGAGGAGCCGGGAATGATATCGTGGAACTGATTGGTCAGAATCATCTCCCAACCACGGTGCAGTTCGGCTTTGGGAAAGGATGTACCAAGAAGCACGGCGTTCAGGCTACAGAGCCACTCGGTCATGAGATAGAGTTCTTCGCTGCGCCGGTTGTTCTTCTTATTGCGGTACTGCGTGGTATAGGTTCCACGGTGAAATTCCAGATATAACTCTCCCTGCCAGACCGGCAGACGGGGATTTCCATCAATCTTCTTTTCCAAACGAGACAGCATATTTCCGGCAAAGTCGATCCTGAATCCCGGTGTTCCGGGGATTCCGCGACTCAGTCTGCGTCCATATTCCAAATCCGCCTCGGTGGACCCACCACCACCGTCTCCGTAGCCAAAGGTGATCAGTGTCTCATTACTCAACTCCTTTTGCTGGTAACGCCGATAGGTGCCTGCGACCTGAGCGGGTGTGACATGGGCAACATAGGTTGTAAACCGACCCAGTTGTCCGTCGCGCCGCTGATCCTGCGCGGTCAGGAAATAGGAGTTGATCTCCGTTCCGTCGATCCCCTTCCAAAGGAAGGTGTCATACGGCATCATGTTGGTATCGTTCCAACTGATCTTTGAAGTGACGAACCAGTCCACGCCGCTCTTGCGGAGGATCTGCGGCAGTGCCGCAGAGTAGCCGAACACATCCGGCAACCACAGAATCCGGTTCTCCACACCGAACTCCTGCCGGAAAAAGCGTTTGCCGTACATGACCTGCCGAACCAGGCTTTCGCCGGAGATCAGGTTACAGTCGGCTTCCACCCACATGGCTCCCTCAACTTCCCATTTTCCCTCCCGGACTGCATCGCGCACCTTTTCGTAGATCTCCGGTGCTTCCTCCTTGAGGTTCTGGTAGAGCAGTGCCTGAGACGATAGGAAGCGGTATTCCGGATAGCGATCCATCAGTTCCAGCACATTGGTGAAGGATCGTTGAACCTTCTCGCGTGTCTGCTTCAGCGTCCACTGCCATGCACAGTCGATATGTGTATGCCCGATTCCTACGACGGTTGGCTCGTTTCCGTTCGGTTGGGAACAGAAATTCCCGTAAAATTCGCGATCCATATAGTCGGATGCCCGCTCTGCCGATGCAAAAAAACACTCCGACGGAACTTCATAGACATCCAGCAGTAACAGGGCGCGATTGACACGGTCGAGAATATTGCGGTATTCCCCACCGATCGGGTCCAGATACTGCAAAGAGTCGACCGGAACCTTGATGTCATACCACAGCTTTTCCACCGTGCGGTTCAGCCGGAACAGTTCGGGACGCATGCTGGCGGAAAGGGTTTTGATGCCGGTATAGGCATACACGGTGACCGTGTGCACTCCGGCAGACCGGAAATAGAGCCGGGTATGGTTGATGTCCATTCCCTGCACCATTTCGCCGTCGACATATACAAGGAATTGCGGGTTTTCCGGGTCCCATCCGCTGACCCGTCCGGTGACAATCGACAGGAAGCAGTTGCAATAATCCTCGGGAATGCAGACATCGAACGCAAACCATGCGTGAGAATCGTACCCGTTTCCCCATGTATCCTTCTCCGTATCAAACGGCACAAGCGTTGCCGGATCCGGTAGTTCCCCGGGCTTTTTATATCCGCAGGGCGTCCACCGCACATCCGGGATCACCCCCAAAGAATGATACCGGTTCTCATTCAGAATATCCAGATACCGGAGCGCTTTTCTCAATAATTTTTCCATCTGTTTTTTCTTCCATTTCTCATCTGTTTTGGCAAGATTGCATTGAAGCCAACCGAAATCAGGATATTTTCACCCGAGCGGTTCGCTCCGGGTCAATCCGATACGGCTCTGTCAATCCCGCCGGAAATTCGTTTTCCTGCAATACGATCCCGTTTCCGCCTGCGATCCAGACCGGAGTCTGAGTATCGGATCCGAGATTTCCGCCTGTTTTTGGCAAAAAGCGATTGCGCCGCATTGTCAGATTTCTGACTGCCGACAGATAGACGGCATAGCGCGTATCGTGCGAGCCGAAAAGGTTTTCCTCAACCGTAATGTTTTCATGCAGGCAGCATTCCGGATCCGCACAGCCCGCACAATGATTCAGGTCGTCTCCCGTGTAGATCGACAGCGGAAGCCAAAATCCGCCATCTGACCATCTGAGATTGGTTGCCGAAATCTTGGATACCCCTTCAAAGACATTCCGACAGATCCGCACATCCGATGCATACCCGCACTCCGGCCAGTATCCGTACTGCGGAACGATATGAATGCCGCCTTTTGCGGCATTGATAAAACTGCAATGCTCCACAGTGCCGCAGTTTGCCTGAATACGGACGCCGAAGGAAAGGCTGTTTCTCACCGTAACATTATCCCAGAGGAATCCGGTGCCAGAACCGCTGGCATTCTGTAAAACGACCGACTGCAGATCCTTGGGAAGCGTCAATTCCCGATCGAGCGTCACCGCAAAGCAATCCTCTCCAATCTCGCAGGCATCATCGATCGCACGGGCTTGGCAGATCAGTCGCCCGTTCTTTCCGTACAGCAAAACCGTGTCGCCGACTTTAAAGGGCCACGGAGCGCATTTTGCACCCGTCCGCTCAAAATACATCCGGCAGAAGGTATAGGTCAGCGTCCGGCTTCCCGCATCGAAGCCCAGCGGTGTGCCGTAATACGCATTGATGTTTCCACCGTCATCATTCATCCGCTCCAACAGACAACTCACCATCCGGATGCCTTTTTTCGCGTTGGTGGAATGCGTGGCATCGCAGGTGCTGTTGAGCGGCTTGGGACCGCGCAGTCTGCCGTAGCAGTCCTTGGAAATCAGTCCCATTCCCTCCCAGCGGCTCGCATCAAAGCCTTCCTCCAACAGCGGTGCCGGTCCGAAGCCGACCGCATAGCGGTGCAGATAGGGTGCAACCTCGTTTTGAGAATCGAATTCCGAGAAGCCCGAACTGCAATAAACCGTAACATCCTCCAACACCATACCGGAGCATTTTCTCAGATAAACACCACCTGCACCCTTCATGTTCCGGTGTGCCACGCGGTAGCCAACCGCACATTCGGTAAAGTTGCTCCCCACAATGGTATTCAGTCCGGTCTCCGGGTCATAGGAACGCGACTGAAAATAGGATTCGGAGCAAGGGCTGACCTCGCCGGGGCGGAAAATACCGCCCGGTGCGCCCTCGCTAAAGCGGGCAGAGTCGCTGAAATTCGGCAGATATCCGGGGTCAGCCAGGAAAGAATAGGTTCTCTCCCCACAGGAGATGACCGTTCCCTGAATGTGCGGATACCGGTCGCTTGCAAGAAACATCCCCTTCAGGCAGGTATCGCGGCAGTCGTTGAACACCATGGCGGTCTTTTCCGAATAGGACATTTTACGCAATACGCCATAGGCATAAATCGTTTTCCCCCGAAGGTTTTCAAGCTGGAGCGAATCTTCCAGTTGATACACCCCGGGTGGGACGATGATGCAGTCGCTCTCCGATGCCTCACGAAGGATGTACTCTGCCAGCGTTTCCTCTGCTCCGTGTGACGAAAGCACACCTGTCCGGGCGGGCATTCCGACAAACTGCTCAGAGTTGATATGCGGCTGGAGTTTTTCATTGGCTCCGTATGTTGCCCGCTCGGAAAGATCGGTCAGATCGTCGCCGTTGCAGCCATCGTTGTTCTCCTGCACGAGTTTTCCGCAGGCGTTTCCGTTGGCAAGAAGATAGCGGTTTCCCAGGAGCCTGAGCGCACCGCCGACCGTGTTTTCTGCCACATAAAGATTCGTGCAGGCAGTTGCTCTGCAGGAATCGAGCCGATTCAGGAGGATGACACTATTGGAAATGCCCGCAAAGCAGACCGATAGTTCCGCACCGGAAATGTCATTCTGCGCGGCGATCACATTGTATCCGGATGCCATAACCGCGCTGATTTCGGATTCTTCAAAGCAAGCCTTGATTCCGCAACTTCCACCGCTGATCCGGTTTCCTTTTACCACCGTTCCGGCACCGCATATCCGCACACCGACCGCACAGTCGGTCAGTTCGCAATCCGCTATCAACGATCCGCAAGAATCGCTGATTCCCGTATCGAATCCGGAGAGCGTACACGAAAGGATCCGGATCTCCTCACTGTCCGACACGGCAATGCCGGTTCCGGAGCCGGAAAGCCGCAGGCCCCGAACGGTGATATCTTTTGCACCGCAGATGACAAGCGCGGGAGCATCCGTATCTCCGATCAGGCTGACGGAGGAAAAATCAAAACATTTGCCGTTGTCTTCCGATCCGAGCCGCAGGCATCCGTTCAGGCTGATCTGCCCTTCCCGGAGCGTTGCGCCCACACCGATTTTCTGTTCTGCTGATTGATTCATTGTTTCTTATCCTTTTATGATAACGAGTAAAAATTCATCATGATATCGGATTGCCGGAGAAGTATGGTTCACCGGCGGGATCTTTTCTGAGAAAAGAAGGGCTGTATTTTCCCAAACACAGCCCTCGGTAATAACCGGGATCAACCGATATTGCTTCCGGTTACATTCTGGGTAGTTCCGTTTCTGATCACCACATCCTTGTCCGCATTGCCGGTAAAGGTGTTCCCGTCGATCAGAATGCCGTTTCCGCCGCGCAACAGAATATTCGCCTGTGTATCGGTATTCTCCATGCCCAGTCGGCCGCTAAAGGTATTTCCGGTCACAGTCAGATTCTGCACGCCGTTGATTACCAGATCATAGTAAGTATACCGCGAGGAAAAGCGATTGTCGCTGATCGTGATGTTCCTGAACATACAATTTGCGAGATTCGCGCTGTCTTCACCCGGTGTCTTGATACAGATCGGAGAGAAGGATGCGCCATTCTCCGGTGAATCCCAGAGGTACCACTGCGCTGCCATGATGCTCAACTCTTTGAACTCATTATTCAGAATCTTCACATCACAGGCATACCCGCACTCGGGCCATGCCTCATACTGCGGAATCATATTGATGCCACCCTTGGCAAGTCCGATGAAGCTGCAGTTCCGGATTTCTCCGCCCATTGCCTGGATACGCACGCCGTAGGAATTGTTGTTTTGAACCTTGACATTATCCCACAGGAAGCCGTTTCCGCTAGCCGACGCATTCTGAACCACAACATCCGACGGATTGTCAGGCAACTCAATATCGTCCGAAAGTCTGACAGTATACCTGCTGTCCAGCGGATTGTTTGTGTTCGCCACAGTCTGAACTGTGGCGGAGGCGGCAGTCGCCGTGCCGACATAAACGCCCTTGCGTGTATAAAGTTCCACCTTGTCCCCCACACGGAAATCGGCGGGAAGCAACGGATAGTCGTTCAAATCACAGACACTGTAGGTCAGGGTTTTTGTGCCATCATCATAACCCACGGCTCTGCCGTAATGGGCGTTGATGTTTCCGCCGTCGTCCATCATACGCTCCATCAGGCAGGAAACCGCCTTCATTCCGGTGCGCGCATTGGTGCAGTGCGTTGCATCGCAGGTCGTGTTCAGCGAGAACGCCGAGCGCAAGCGCCCGTACCTGTCGGTCCAGGTCACCGCACGGTTTGCATCGTTTACGGTTGCCAGCCTGCTGTCCTTGATGCTCTCAATCACAGGCGCGGGTCCGCTTGTTACGGCATAGCGGTGCAGGCTGACGGCAACATCGCTGTCGTAGTCGCTCAGGGCAAAGCCGGAACAGTTGAAAATGGTAACATCCTCGATTTTCATCTCCGAGCATTGTGAGGTCGCAATGCCGCCAGCACCCTTGTAGTTGCGGAATGCCACCCGGTCGCCGACATTGATGGAACCGACCGCCAGCGGATTGGGGGAATCGCTCGGCAGTCTGCCGTATTTGATGCCCTCCGCTATCAGGGTGATGGTATTGGTCTGCGTGGCGGCATCGTAGGACTTGGAATCCGGCTCATACCAGATTTCCGAATAGGGATAGAAGCTGTCCGCGCGATAAATTCCGCCGCCACCGCCGTTGGTTGCCGGAAAATCGGAGGCAAGGGTGTAGTTGGCAAGGTAGCCGGGGTCGGCAACGAAGGAAATGGTCTCCTTTCCTGCCCTGCCGCTGACCGATACCACCGTTCCCTGCAGGTTCGGGTTCACACTGTTTCCAATGAAAAAGCCGTACAGCCCGATGCGGGTGCAGGATCGAAATGTCATGGCGGTCGCGGTTGACCGCATGGTATTGTTGTACACCCCGTAACCGTAGAAATTGATGTTGTCAAGGTCCGTAAAGGTCATCGCTGAATTGATATACGCACCGGGTGGCACGATGATGTCGGTTTCCCCAGCCGCAATCGCGGCATGGAGATAGTCCGATAGTCCAAGGATGCCGTACTGCGTGCGGAACTGCGACCGCCCGGTCATGCCGGCAAACTGCTCGCAGTTGATGTGCGGGAGCAATGTGTCATTGACACCCCGCTCGGCACGCGCGCTGAGATCAGTCAGGTTGCCGCCGTTGGTGTTCCCGTTTTCGTTGTTTCTGAAACTGCCGTAGCCGTTGGAATCGGCAATGATGTAGTTGTTGCCCTCCAGGGTCAGCGTGCCGCTGACACGGTTGTCCATGATATAGGCATTGATGCAACCTTCGGCGGTCAGGCTGTCTGCAGTGTTCCGAATGGCAACGCAGTTGGAAATGTTGCGGAACAGGATTGCGGTTTCTGCACCGGTCACCTTGTTCTTTGCCACGCTGACATTGTAGACCGTTGCCATGCAGGCAGAAATCTCCGCTTTGTCATCGGTTGCACGGATTCCGACCGCACCGCCGATGACGGTATTGTTCCAGACCGCGCTGTTTGCCGTGCCGATCTCAAGCGCCACGGCGCAATCCTGAAAGAGGTTGTTGTGGATCATCGCGCCGGTCTGGCTTTCGTCCGCCACGCCGGTCTCCGCCCCCTCAAAACTGCAGTTTTCCACCATCACATTGCTTCCGGTTGCCGTCACCGCACGGGTGATACTGCCCCCCGCGGATGGTTTGACCGTACATCTACTGAGCGTAGACCCACTGCCGCCGAGGGAAAAGCCCTCGCTTGCATTGCCGCCGATGTGAATGCTCTGCAGGGTTGTATTGGAATTGGCAGAGGTAACTGCCAGTGCCGTTCCGCCGTAAACAGCGATGCTCGCGTTCTTCAGGGTCAGCGTTTTGGCGGTGACGGTGATTCCCGCCGCGCCTTCGCGCACACCGATGCGGATGAGCGCGTTTTTCAGATCCAATTCTTTTCCGTTGTGCGCCCGACCAAAGGTCAGCCCTTCGCCGTCGGTCACCGCGTAATCGCCGTTTTCGGCAATGGTTCCCTGCTCAATCAGTTTCAGAAGTTGTGCAGAGGTAACCTCCACGGTATTCGTCCCCACGGGAACCGCCGGCACCTCGCCCGCCGGGGCTGTGTCGGTACCTGTATCCGGGAGATCGGGGATATCGGGAATTTGGGTGCTGTCCGCGCCGGATTGCAACGAATCGGTTGGGTTGCTCTGGCTTCCGATCCCCATACCGCAGGAAACGGATGCCGCACAGACCGGAGAAAGCATCAGCAGTCCCAAAAGGGTTGCCGCCAACCTTGTCCGCATCGATTTTTCTCTCATGGTTCTGATTCTCCTGCGGATGTTGTCTCGCTTGTGTCGCTGTCGGTAGAGGCCTTATCCGAATACGCGTCGTAGAAGTTCTTCAGATTCTGCTCAAAAGTATCCACATACTTTTTCATGCCGGAAACATAGTTGCGGTTTTCTGCCACTATCATGTCAAACGGCTTGTCGGCAATGGCTTCGAAGTTGGAGGAGTTGATGAACGCAAAGTCCACATTGATCTTCGACACGATCAGGTCAACCATCTTTGCCGTATCGCCATCGGCAGAGTAACGGAGCTTCAAGCCCTTATCATAGTAAACCGGTCTGACATCCTCGTAGGTCAGGATGGAGAGTGCCTCAAGAACGGTAGCCGACATCACCGGGTCCTTGGCGGTTTTCATAATGCCAAACACAACGCTACCGGTCAGCGAGGTCACATAATCCGTCTGCGCGGTATTGTATTTGGGAGAAGGCAGAACCGAAAAACTGTCCAGTTCGCGCGAAATACTCGAGGTTTGATTCAGCGCAATGGTTGCAAAGAGCGCTCTTCCGGAGTTGAACAGTGCGCGGTCACCCTCTGCAGCATCGGTTTCGAATGCGCCGCCACCGTAGTAGCAGTAAGCGTTGTCATAGAACTTGTAAACATTCTGAAATATGTCAACATTCCGCGAATCGGTAAAGGTTTGCGTAATGGTTCCGTCCTCTTCGATGGACGAGAGCTTCAGCCCGGCACCCCACAGTGATGCTCTGCCACCCCAGAGGTTGTATGCCAAGCCGTACTTATCGTTAAAGTCCCAGACATCGTCGCCGTTGTTGCTTGATGCCAGTGCCATATACTGTTGCATCGCTTCCAGCGTCCACCCGTTGTTGTACACCAGCTTCTTGATCTCGTCGATATCAATGGAGAGATCCTCGGCAAAGTAGTTGTTCATGCATATCGCGTTTGCATTCGCAATGGGGTCCAGTGTGAAGTAACTGACCGCGGTAAAAATTTTGCCATTGATGGTTGCGCTCTTGTTCCACCCCTCAACCCAATAAGGGTTTTCGAGCTGGATCGCATCAAGCTCCGCAAGATTCAGAAAGTAGCTTGCGGTTTCGGTCTGATAATAGTAGTCAGGCGAGGTGATATCGTATGCCGCATAATCAGCCCACAGGTCTTTCGAGCACGCCTGGTGAAACGCATCCCAACCGCCGTAGGTTGTTTCGATATTCAGGTAAATATCATATTTTTCTTCCACCAAACTGTTGCGGGCGAAGAGTTCATTCTGAATCACATCAACCGAGGATTCTTCGGGAATGAACTGCCATGCGCGACTGCCCATCACAAGGATGTTGACTTCCGCACCGTCAAAGGTTGCATTGGGAAGGATGGTTTTGTAGTCGTCGATCCCTTCATCGGAACCGGGCGTTGTGCTATCTTCGGTCACCGCGGTGGTGTCAGTGGTTGTCGGCGTTTTGCCCCCGCAGGAAACGAGGCCTGCAACCGAAACAGCAAGCATCAGCGCAGACATCAGCAATACAAGCAACTTGACATACTGTTTTTTCATATTTGAACTCCTTTTTTGGGTTTGCTTTTCATTCAAAAGCGGCATCCACAGCCAAAACCCGCAGATGCCGCATGGATTATGCGTCCTCCTCCGTCTGTGGTATCCAAATCGGGGGAAGTTCGTTTTTATTGGGATCGTTATCGGTCGGTCTGATGGGCTGATCGGGTGTGTCAGGTGTATCGGGTGTGCCTGTCGTTGTGTCCCCCGGTAAAATCGGCGGATTGACAGGATGATCAACGCCGGGGCGACCCGACGGGGGCGTCGGCTTCGTATCCGTTTCGCCGCTCCCGGTGGTTTCAGCCGTAGTATCGTTGCTTAGCGATTCGGATGGTTGTTCGTTCGAAACGCTGGTTGCGCAACCGATAGCCATACAAGCAAGACCAACGACCAGAAGCAACATCACAAATATATGATAGAGTTGTTTCATCAGATTTGCCTCTTTTCATTGTCGGAAGAGCAATGCAAGACTCCGTTTCATTCTTCAATATCCCAAATAATCGGGAGTCGGTCTTCCGTTTGCGGGCTTTCGGTCAGGACATCCTCGCAAGCAAGGCGGACACACTGCATCACGGGGGACTGATAGATTTTTTTCATATCCGTTTTCCTCTCTCCGGCAATCAGTTGCAGTCGTCAGTGACCAGAGTAAGAACAGCGGAGTCAATCGTAGGTAGATTTTCCAGGTTGTAACCAAAGTACTGCTGAGCGGTTCTGCCGTAAACCAAGATACCGGTGCAAACCTTTGCAACATTGATTTGAGTTGTGGTAGCCTCAGCACCGGCTGCCTTGTAAGCCGCAATCTGTGCATAGCAGTATTGCGCAACGCTGTAGGTGTTGTTGGTCTTGAGCATCTCCTCGCCGTCCTTGACGAGCGAAATGGTGATGGTTTCGGTCATTCTCTTCGCGGAGACCGGAACCGAGTAAACATACACATAGTCTTCAGCGGTAAAGTTTTCTCCGTTGGGGCCTACACCGGTGTACGCTTCGCCGACCACGCTGATGGGTGCATCATTGCCAACCGTGATGTTTGCCGCAACGCCCATGGGGCTACCGTCCAACTTCACATAGAAGTTGACAACCGGGGTATCCATAGCGGAAATGCTGTGACCGAGCATGGTTGCTGTTCCAACAAACTTCACGCTGGTGTACTCAACGCTGTTGATCCAGAAGTAACCTGCTTTATATCCGTCTATATTTCTCATAATGAAGTAAAGGTTCTGCCCTTCAGTGACATCCAATGTCATGGTCTTCTGCTGAGTGAAATCGGCTTCGATCACCGTTGTTTCACTGATGTGATTAGAGGTTGTGCCATTTGCGCTAATAACTGTATCATCTTTCGCAACGATCAAAGAGCAGTTTGTCATGTTGTTATTACCGAGCTGATATTTCACCTCAATCGTTCCGGTGTACGGAGCGGTGAATTTCACGCCCTGATTATAAGCCGGCCAGCAGACATATTTATACCCGTCGTATATAGAGGCGTTACCATCGATAGCCCACAAATTGATATCAGCGTTCTTATCGGTGGAATTCCACGCAGTTCCCGCCGTTGTGCCGTCTCCGCGCACATAAACACCGTATGAAAAAACGGGATTGACTTTTGCAAACAGGCTTTGGCATGCATCCTGTGCCGAAATCACATTGCCGTCATTATTGACCCACTTGGTCTGCGCCGCTTCCGCAGAAGTGGAAACCGTCATGCAGACAAACGAGCCTGCGAGCAAGCAAAGGGACAAAAGAACCGAGATAAATTTCTGAATTCGCTTCATTTTTCAAAACCTCCGTTTTGTATTATGTTTGCCGCCATTGCCCCGGTAGCAATGTCGGCGGGTATTCGGTGAGCATCGCGATCTGCTCTGTGCCTTCATTTTATCACTTTTTATGCAACTTGTAAAGTCTGATTTTTGCCCCATTTTCCCTGAATATTGACCTGCAAAGCCTTGATTGTCAAAATATTTGCGCCAATTTTGTGCAGATTTAATAATCTTTTCCCCATTTGGAGAAAGAATGAAAAGAAAGACGAATTTATTTGAACTGCACAAATCATTCTCCTCTTGACAATCCCATCAAAATGGGTTATAATGAAAAGGGATCAAACACGCATCCCATCGGAGGTCAACATGATTTACAAGCAGGAACCACAGTTCTTACGGTACGACATCATTCCTGTATCGTCGTATTGCTACAACTACAGCCCGTTGCATCAATTACAACCTGCCTTGTTGAAAGAGAAAGGTATTTTGTGGTTCAGTATGCCGCACAACCACATCGCGGTGGAGATCCTGCGGGTCATTCACGGGCAGGTTCACGCCATGGTCAACAATATCCCCTATGATATGTATGAGGGAGATATTGTAATCGCAAACCCCTTTGATATTCACGCCACCTATGTCACAAAGCCCGACTCCTTTAACGAATTTCATGTCATCAACTTCGATCTGTCGGTTTTGCGCAACAGTTTCAATCCCGATTTTGATGCCTATACCGAAGCCATCGAGCAAAACCAACGCATGTTTCAGCCTTTTATCTCACACACGCACCCTGACTCTGCCAAACTGAATAAAAATCTGGTACAGATACACGAAGCCTACAACAAGCGGAGCACACCTGCAGGCTTTATGAATATCCTATCCGGTCTTTACAGTTTTTGCGCCGAATTGGAGCAGTGCGGCTTTTCCTACACCGACAGCGATACCGGCCACGCCGGCCAATCGGCGTTCGCCCGCGAGATCGTGCAGTATGTCGGCAAAAATTACGCAAAGCCAATCACCACCGCAGATGCCGCGGAACATTTTCATTACAGCATCTCCTACTTTTGCCGTTGCTTCAAGTCGGTTTTCAACCAAACCTTTGTGGAATACCTGAGTCGGTATCGCATCACGGTTGCCCACTCACTCTCACTGGACCAGTATCACTCACTCGGAAGCCTGGCAGAGGCAGTCGGCTTTAACACCTACAACATTTTTGCCACCTACTTCAAAAAATACACCGGTTACACTCCCAAGGATTACTTTAAGAGAACCACCATTTCCAAAGAACGGTAGCCACAGAAAAAGAAAAGCACCACCGATACGCCAAGCCGGGATATTGGTGGTGCTTGTTGTGCAAGAGGGACATTGTTGCCTTAAGGCAATACCGCGCAATTCACGATTGGCACACTCGCTCGCGCCTTTTCCGTCATATTTCACAAGAATCCTTGCCTGTAGCGCCGCTACAGCCTGCGGATTTTTGTATTGTCTGACGAAAAATTCGACTTCGCGATTCCACCATCGGAATTGTGCGGTATTGCCTTAAATATCGAATAAAAACGCCTTTCTGTATTCACCGGGCGATTTGCCGGTTATCTTTTTGAAAGTTTCCCGAAAGTAAATAGACGAATTGAACCCCACCGCTCCGCTGATTTCTTCAATCGACAAATCCGATTCCGTGAGCAGAATCTGCGCTTTTCGTACACACATATTGTGCTTATAAGTGATGGCACTGCAACCGACCTGCGATTTGAAGCATTCGTGAAAATGCGGTATGCTCATATGACTTAACTTTGCCAACTGTTCAATAGAAAACGACTCTGAAAAATGTTTCTCAATATACATGACAGCGGTTTCAATTCTGTTATCCATCAAGGGAGTTTTCGTATAGGATAGTTTGGGATAGACGCTGCTGATGATGTCATAAAAAACACTTAACGCCGCGAGTTGTTGCGGGGTTTTGCCGCTATGGGCTGCATGCATTTTTTCAAATTTCCTTTTCAGATCCGGAAAATCAGGCAATGTTACCTTCTGTATCTCGATTTTTTTGTCGCGCGAAAAAAGATTGTGTGTTTCAAATGAAAAATGTGCACTGATGTAAAGTGCCCCATCGGAACCGCTCCAATGCGAGGCATACTTTGAGCCTATGGGAACAAATATGATATCGCCTTTTTGGACGGTAACGGTCTTGCCGTCGAAGTGAAAATCCCCTCTGCCGTCAAGTATCAGACCCATGCAGTAATGCGGACGAGGAATGCCTGTGAAATCACACACATACCCGTCGGTTTGCGTATACTTTGTCACGCTGAAAAAGGATAGTTTTGATAGATTAGAGATGTTGTTCACCGGATGCTCCCAACCTGATAATCATAGAATCGTTTTGGTATTTCATATTATACAGCATTTTCTTTTTCCTGTCAAGGTGTTATAATGAAATCGTCAAAACATGAAAAGGAGTTGGTTTTATGTTTCAGAATCAAACTGCAATCGCAACAGGTGCTGCAAGCGGAATGGGACTTTTATTCTCCGAAAACTTTACTGCCCTTGGCGGCAATGTTGTGATGTGTGATGTGAACGAATCGGTTTTAACACAGAAGGTTGCCGATATCAATAAAAAAGGAAACGGGAAAGCCGTCGGCATCCTTTGCGATGTGCGTGATTACGGTCAGGTGTGCAATGTCCGGGACAGAGCAGTTGAGATTTTTGGGAAGATCGACATCATGGCTAACTTTGCCGGAGGCACGGCAAGACGCGTGTTGAATGTCGGTTGGGAGGATGAGTTCCCGGATGTTCCGATCGATGTATTTGATTGGGGGCTTGATGTAAACTTAAAAGGACCGTTTTACTTTGCCCATTCGGTATTAAAACAGATGCGGGAGCAAAGAAGCGGTCTGATTATCAATATCGGTTCTATTTCCGGTGCTGAGGGTGACGGACAGGGTATGGATTATCCCACAGCGAAAGCGGGGCTGATGTATGGGCTTACAAAATCCATAGCGCAATACGGTGCAAAATACGGTATCCGCTGTGTTTGCGTTTCCCCCGGACCGGTGCTGACGAGAGCCGCTATGGCAAATATGAAAACCATGCTCGGCAGAGCCGCCGAGCCGCAGGAAATTATCGATTTGATTCTGTTTATCGCTTCTGAAAAGGGACAGTTCATCAACGGCGAAAACATTATGATAGACGGCGGCAGAAATGCTATGGGACGAGGGTAAAAAATATGAACCCTTCATTTTTACACCAAAACAGACCTTTGATCTGTGGAATGGTATTGAAAGATAATCCCGCAGATGCAAAATACTGCATCAAAAACTCAATATACGCCGGTGCCGATGCACTTGGCATTCAACTGTGTCGTCTGAAGCGTGAGTTTCAGACCGAAGAACATTATAAGGCTATTTTTGCCTCCTGCGGTGGAAGACCGATTTATGTCACCAACTACAGGTACCGGCAAAACGAGGGATTGACAGACGAAGCATGTATGAATCACTTAAAGACCGCACTTACCTGCGGTGGTACGCTCGCCGATATTATGGGGGACACCTTTGACAAAACCGACGGAGAACTGACCGTAAATCCCGATGCCGTTGCCAAGCAAATGGCACTGATAAATGAAATACACGACATGGGTAAGGAGGTCTTAATGTCCTCCCATGTGCTGAAGTTTATATCTGCCGAGAGGGTGCTTGAAATTGCGCTTGAGCACCAGAAACGAGGCGCAGATATTGCCAAAATCGTGACAGCAGCTAATTCAGACGAAGAAATGCTTGAAAATTTCCGTGCGACTGTACTGCTGAAAAAGAAGCTGAAAATTCCGTTTTTATTCCTGTCCGGCGGTACACATAGCAAGCTCCACAGAATGATAGGTTCGCAACTCGGTTGCTGTATGTATCTTGCCGTATATGAGCACGATGAAGTCGCCGTCCCCACACAGCCGACCATAGCGGCGGCAAAGGCAGTGCGGGATAATCTTGACTTTATGCCGGATGTGATTTAGGAGAATGCTGACATGAAAATCATAAAAATCGCACAAATAGGAACCAGTCAGAACAGCCACGGGAACGACATATGGAACACATTGCGTCAGCAGGATGATCTATTTGAAATAGTCGGGTATGCTTTGCCCGAAAACGAGAGGGAAAAATTCCCGAATCGAATGAAGGACTTTGAAGGCTACCGCGAGATGACGGTCGACGAAATTCTGAACAATCCCGAGATTGAAGCGGTCGCAGTGGAAACAGAGGAGATCCATCTGACAAAATATGCCTTGATGGTTGCAAACGCAGGAAAGCATTTGCATATGGAGAAACCGGGAGGTTGCGAACTTGCCGATTTTGAAAAGCTTGTTGAGACATTGAAAGCGAAAAACTTAACTTTTTCGGTTGGATATATGTACAGATTCAATCCCGTTATCCGCAGAACGATTGAAAGAGCAAAAAACGGAGAGTTCGGTAAAATCTTCTCGGTTGAAGCGCATATGGATCACAAGCATGATGAGCAAATCAGAAGATGGCTTGCCAATTTTCCCGGGGGAATGATGTTTTTCCTCGGCTGTCATTTGATCGATTTGATTTACAGTATCAAAGGCATGCCTGAGGAAGTGATTCCCTTAAACTGCTCCACAGGGATTGATAATATTCATACCGACGATTACGGGATGGTGGTATTCAAATACAAGGACGGCTTGTCATTCGCGAAAGCAAGCGACAACGAAATTGGCGGATTTATGAGAAGGCAATTGGTCATCAGTGGTGAAAAAGGCACGATAGAAGTGAAACCGCTGGAATATTTTGAATCACCCGGAATCCAGCGCACGGATTATAGCGAAAGTCATATCAACGAGGATAGCCTCAGACCGTGGGAGCATGGCACCAGTGAGCCGTATCATCGCTATTCCGCTATGATGCGCAATTTTGCAGAGTTGGTAAGAGGAAAGGAAAATCCCTATTCCTACGATTACGAGTTGAATTTATACAAACTGATTTTGAGATCCTGCGGGAAAGAGGTGTAATGCGATGCATACAAAGCAAATAGTCTTCACAAAAGCATACATGGCAGAATTACTTGATGCCGAATGTCTGCCGCCAAAAGAAAACGAGGTAACCGTTCAACTGGAATACTCCGCTATCAGTGCGGGGACCGAAAAAGCAAATTATATCGGTTTACGAAACGGTGTCGATGTTGCGGAGCATGCAGAAGCCGTTTTTCCGCGTACAGTAGGTTACAGTTCTGCCGGCATTGTGACCGAAACAGGCGCTGATGTGAACGATATCAAAATCGGGGACAGAGTTGCCGTGTATTTGGGGGGCGTACACAAAAAACACATCACGCTAAACCGAAAAAATGTTATGAAAATCCCGGATGAGGTGTCGACGAAGGAAGCGTCGATGGCTTTGATTTCCACATTTCCGCTTGCCGCAATTCGCAAAACAAGGCTTGAGATCGGCGAGTCGGCAATGGTTATGGGGCTCGGAATTCTCGGTATCTTTGCCGTTCAGGAATTGAGGGCGGCAGGAGCATATCCGATTATCGCCGTCGATCCCGTAAGGGAACGCCGGGAGTTTGCTTTGCGTTTAGGAGCCGATTATGCGTTCGACCCGACCGAAACTGTATTTGTGCAGAAGGTGCAGGAAGTCAGTAACGGCGGTGTGAATGTCTGTATCGAAGTGACCGGACTTGGAGTTGGTTTAATTCAGGCACTTGACTGCATGAAGGAAATGGGCAGAGTTGCACTTTTGGGTTGTACCCGGAGTTCAAAATTTGAAATTGACTACTACGCCAAGGTGCATGGCAGAGGTATCACGTTGATCGGTGCGCATACCAGAGCCCGTCCGAAAACGGAATCCTCGGCAGGATTTTGGACGGAGGAGGACGATATGAGGGCAGTTTTGAATCTCATACAAGGCAAAAGACTCAATTTTCAGGACATGATTTGCGAAATACACGCTCCCACGGAGGCACAGGCTGTTTACACACGACTTGTTAGCGAGAAGAATTTTCCCATTGGGGTTTTGTTCGATTGGAAGAAAATATGAGGAAGAGCGTTTTATTGATTGCGGGCGGCGGAACGCTTGGTACCTATACCGCTGAGGAACTGTTGCGGTTAGGGTATCGGGTTGATGTGATTTGTCTTGAGGACAAAACATCCGGTCATGCCGATTTACGATATTTTCAGGCAAACGCCACGCTGGAATACTTAAAAGATTTGCTCCGGCAAACACATTATGACGGCATTGTCAATTTTATCCATTACCCCGACTACAGAGATTATATTCCCTATCATGAATTGCTGTCAAAAAATACCGAACATCTGATCTTTCTTTCCTCATACCGTGTATATGCGGATAAGGAGCATCCGATAACCGAGAATGCTCCGCAGCTGATTGATGTTGTATCGGACGATCCGCTGTTCCATGAAAAAGAAAATTATGCCTTGGCAAAATCAAGAGCCGAGCGATTTTTAGCAGATAACCCATATCCAAAAAATTGGACAGTTGTTCGTCCGGTTATATCTTTCTCCGAAAGAAGATTGGATATCAATATGGTTTCGGGACATACAGTGATAGATGCCGCCAAGGAAGGTAAACCGGTCTCCCTTCCGCTTGAAGCAAAAAACTTGACGGCCGGACTTGACTGGGCAGGAAATTCGGGAAAGCTGATAGCAAATCTTTTATTCAAGAAAGAAAGTGTAGGCGAAGCATACACGATTTCCTCCGCTCAGAATTTGACATGGGAAGAAGTTGCGAATATCTATTCGGAACTGCTGGGTGTAAAATTCGAATGGATTCCGGCTGACTATTCATACGACAATTGGAATTGGCGCTACGACAGAATCTATGATAGAAAAATTGATAACAGCAAGGTGCTTAAAGCAACAGGACTTTCAAAAGCGGATTTCAAAAGCATAAAAGAGGGCGTTCGCATTGAACTCAAAAAACTTGGTATGCTTTAGGCAACGCCGCACAATTCGCGAATTGCGTGGCGTTGCCTGAATGGGGTATTCCGCAAAAACATCTAAACGAAATGGAGTAAAATAATGAAAGCGATACTTGTAAATAAAGACAGAAGTCTGCGTTGGGACGATGTTCCAAACCCTGTCGTCGGTGCAGAGGACTGTCTGGTTAAAATCGAATATGCGGCTCTCAACCGCGCAGACTTAATGCAAAGAGAGGGGGACTATCCGCCTCCCGCAGGCTGTCCCGACTGGATGGGACTTGAAATTTCCGGCACGATCGTAGAGATTGCCGACGGGGCAAAGGCAAAATCAGACTGGAAGATCGGCGACAAGGTTTGCGCACTGCTCGGTGGTGGCGGTTATGCCGAATATGTGAATGTCAAGTATGATATGCTTATGCCTGTACCGGAAAATTGCACAATGGCAGAAGCAGCGGCAATCCCCGAGGCATTTGCGACGGCGTACCTCAATCTTTTTATGGAAGGCAAAATCAAAGAGGGCGATACGCTCCTGATGAACGCAGGTGCATCTGGACTTGCAAGTGTTGTCATTCCCATGGCAAAGGCTTTCGGAGTCAGAGTGATTACGACGGTTTTAACCGAGAAAATTGCGAATTCTATCGGTCATCTGAATGCCGACAGAGTTGTGGTTACAAGCAAAGAAGATATTGCCGAGGTACTGAAAGAAGAATTGGAAAACGGTCGCCCCATTGATGTTGCCATCGACTGTCTCGGCGGTGAAATGATGGGGAAATGCCTCCATTATCTGAAGCACGGTGCCCGCTGGATTATGATCGCCGCACTTGCGGGGCAGAAAACCGAAATTGACCTGAAAAATATTTATGTAAGAAATGTCAGAATCATCGGCTCGACGCTGCGTTCAAGAACACCCGAAATGAAAGCGCAGATACTCAAAGAACTTGTTGACAATGTTTGGCCAAAGATTTCAAGCGGTGAAGTCAAGCCGACTATTTACAAGATTTTGCCTATCAGGGAAGCCGAAGCGGCTCACAATATTCTCTATCAGGGACAAAATGTCGGCAAGGTGGTATTGAGGGTAGAATGATAGAGATAATTCCTGTCAATTACGGAAAATCGGTTTTAGCTGAAAGTATGGTATTCGAAAATGGTTCGGAGGGTAAATACCGCCCAATCCTATTTCGGATATTCCTGTTAAAAAACAAAAACCGCTTGGTGTTGGTTGACGCAGGATGTGTGACTATGCCCGGCTTTGATATGAAGGAGTTTATAGGACCGATAAAGGCACTTCAAAATATCGGAGTATCGCCTGACGAAATTACCGATGTAATCATAACACATTCGCACCACGACCATATTGAATGTGTAAGTTGTTTTAAAAACGCCGTTATTTACATTCAAAAAGACGAATATGAGGAGGGGCGAGACTATTTCGACGAAGACCTGAATATCCTGACCTTTGACGAAGAAATGGAAATATCCGACGGTATTAGAGTTGTAAAAATCGGCGGTCATTCCAAAGGTTCGTCGATTGTTGAGGTAGCTGATGACAGAAAGACCTATATTATAGCAGGCGACGAATGTTATGTAAAGGAGTGCCTTGACAAGCAAATTCCAACAGGTGCTTCATACAACCCCGAAAAGAGCCGATCCTTTATTCAAAAATATTGTGGAGAAAAATATACGGTTTTGCTTTGCCATGATGAATAACCGCTTGTCAATGAATATGTATAATTTGAAAAGACACAGGCAACGCTCAAGCTGATAAGCGAGCTTGCCAAGGGTGAAGCTTCTGCTAAAGAAAAAGGATATATGGATATCTCGG
>CAZVYZ010000019.1:0-30105 GCA_964630695.1 uncultured Ruminococcus sp. | reverse complement strand
CCGAGCGGCTTGCGTCGATCCTGATTACCGACCGTCCGATTCTCAGCGTCGGCGTGTCCTCCTTTTTGGCGGCGAACCTCATCAACAATATCCCGATGAGCGTTCTGTTCAGTTCACTGACGGAGACCGTGACCGACCCCGAAGTGTATCGTCAAAGCGTTTATGCGGCAGTGGTCGGCTCCAACATCGGCGCATATCTGACACCTGTCGGCGCACTGGCGGGTATCATGTGGTCGTCCATCCTGCGGCGCTTCGGCGTGCGGTTTTCCTTTCGCAGATTTCTGCTCTACGGGGGCGCGGTCGCAATTCCGACACTGTTCGCTTCTCTCGCGGGACTGTGGATTGTGTTGGGATGAAATTCTTGACAATTTTCGCACGGTGTGATATAATAGTGTAGAACCTATACTTTACGGAAAGGCGGTGTAAAACCGGATGATGGCTTTTTTTGACATCCGTGACGTATTCCGAATCGGCAAACAACGCAAACTCCGTTTGGGGCTTTGGCTGATTGCGGTGATTGCGCTGACCCTGTGGCTCTTTTTTCAGAATTACAGGGAGTCGGAGCAGGCGGCCACTGCCTGCATCATTGCGTCTCTGATTTTTTTTGCGGCGGAACTCGTATGGATTTTCATAGCATCCGACCGTCGGGTCACACCGCTGATTCTCTTCCTGATTGTATTCTATCTGGTCCGGAACTGCCAATTCCTGTTGATTCTGTTTCGCGTACCGTTTGACGTACACCATCTGGTCCTGCTGAAAGAACAACTCAAAGGGGGAATCGTTCTGACCTCGGCGGGAAACGTTTGGGCGGGCTATGCGGGAATCGTGGCAACGGTCCCGCAAAAGGAGTTGCGCCGGATGCCGCCGCGCGTTGCTTCGCAGGACTGCACGGACGAGCGACGGTTGTTCGCATTCCTTTGCATCGGGTTCCTCTTGACGGGGGTAGGCGCTTACGGTGCGGCAATCCTGCGCTTTAGCCGTTTTTCTGAAAACGGCATGGCGGCGGTTGAAGAACTGAACGGTCGGATTCCCATGATTCTTTCGTGGGTGGAAGCGCTGTTTGTGCCGTTCGGCTTTGCGTCGGTCACCTATTTCGGAAAGAAACACTTCGGCGCCGTTGCAATCGGTGCGTTGACGGGCTATTTCCTGCTGACCTTGGTCTGCGGCAGTTTGCCGCTTGGCGTTGGCGGTCTGGTTGCCATGGTATTTCTGATTTGCCTGATTATGCAGACGTCGCGCGACCGCGTGCAGACGTTCGGTATCTTTGCGGCAATCGGAATTCTCATGCTGTTGCTTTCGTTCCTCGTGACCCTGATGCGTGAGCCGAACGGGTTGGAGAAACTCTCTCTGCGGAACATCGTAATCGATACCGTCTCCGAAATCGGATACGGTTGCGTTGCATTGCTTGCGGCATTGCGGATTGTCCCGACCTCGGAACCGTTTCTGTTCGGTCGCGGGTACGCGGAGTCGCTCCTTGACGGAATTCTGCCGCCGCAAACGGATTCGGTCGGTTTTTTGGCGCGTCTGACAGCCGATACGCGGATTTATGAGACTTGGGGCCAGCACTATTTCGGGGAACTGAAAGGCATCGAATCGTTTCCGGACGCGTATGCGTACCTCAATTTCGGCCAGTTCGGTTTTTTGGCAATCTTTGTGCTGTGCGTTCTGATTGCCTGTCTCCTGAACCGATACCGTCAATACGAACGGGATTGCAAATTCCCGAAGTATGCGGCATGCGTACTTTTGTATGCCTCTCTGACGTTCTCCTATCGGGGCGGCACGGCGATTCTGCGGATGTTCGTCTGGGGTGTGGTTCTGATGGCGCTTGCAATCTGCGGGTGCGGGAAACGGGACGGAAACACAAAAAGGGACCTTTGACAGAGGTCCCTTTTTGTGTTTCCGTTTATTTTTCTTTCCCGAGCGCGGCGGGGGATTTGCCTTGGATGCTGACGAAGCGGCGGTAGAACGCGGAGTAGTCGTGAAAACCGACCCGCAGCGCCACTTCTTCCGCAGGAACGCCCTGCCGCAACAACTCTGCCGCAAGCGTCATCCGCTTGGTATTGACGTAGTGCAGAATCGACATTCCCGTGTGTTCGCGGAACAGGCGGCAGAGATGGTATTTGCCGATGAAGTGGAGTGCCGCGAGACGGTCAAGCGAGAGGTCCTCGGTCAGGTGGCGGTTGATATAGTCAATGAGGGCGGAAACGGTTTGATTTCCGCTCGCATTTTCTCGGTCTGGACCTTGCAAAAACAGCGCGGCCACAGCCTGCGTAACGATGGCGCGAAGAATGGTTTCGCGCAGGTCCCGGGACGCGTTGGGACCCAGTCTGTCACAAAGTGCGAATGTGTGGCGCAACAGGGCGATTACCGAATCCGCCGAGGAATAGATTCCCCTGACGGAATCGTTGCAGGCAGAGAGAATCGGCAACTCCTTTGCCGTGTCATGCACGAAGTCACGGTCGAAATTGACTATGTATCGCTCATAAACCGTGTCCGATTTCGGGCAAACGTAGTGATATTCGCTCGGACGGGTCAGCAAAACGGTTCCGTCGCGGAGCGGATAGTGGGTACCCTCCACAATGAAGTCCCCGCGCCCGTGCAGAACGAACAGAAGTTCGTACCCCGTGTGGCAGTGACGCTCGAAACTCGCTGCGTCAGGCTGTTTTGTGACGGAATGGGAATAGTGACAGGTCAGCATAGATACCTCCCGACAGATGATACTGATAGTATAGCACAAAAGAGCAAGAATTGCAATGTCTTTTGCAAATTTGACAATGGATTTTTTTTCTCGGGCGCGGTATAATGAAGTCGGATACAAACCGTTGGAGGTGAAAGAACCATGAAATTAGGTGTCAATTTATTTTCGATTCGGAAGTTCCTGCAAAACGAGGCGGATGTCCGCGAGACTTTCCGCAAAATCAGCGAAATCGGATATGACGTTGTGCAACTTTCGGGGGCGGCGCCGATGGCGGCGGAGACGGTCCGAGACATTTCAAAAGAATACGGGCTTCCGGTGGTTTGCACGCACTCGCCGCTTGACCGCATCCTGCACGATACCGATGCGCTGATTCGCGACCACAAAGCCTACGGCTGTCCCGTCATCGGCTTGGGCGCACTGCCGTTGGAAATGCGCACGAAAGAGGCGGACTTGCGGGAATTGATTTGGGCTATGCGGGAGCCGGTTGCAAAGATTCGCGCGGCGGGGCTGGCGTTTGCCTACCACAACCATGATTTCGAGTTCAAGCCGCTGACCGACACGGGCAACCGCATCTATGACATTCTGCTCGCGGAATGCACCGACTGGCAGTTGATTCCGGATACATACTGGATTGCGTTTGCGGGCGAAGACGTCAAGGAAACCCTGAAGCGCATCGGCGCGGGGCGGATGACCAACGTCCACTTCAAGGACATGGCACGCGATGAGAAGCGCAGCATTTGCAGTTGCGGTGCGGGATGCCTGAACTTTGCTTCCTATCTGCCGCTTTGTCGCGCGCTCGGTACCGAAAATATTCTGGTCGAACAGGACAATGCAAACGATGCGGCTGACCCGTTCGGCGAACTGGAAAACAGTTACCGCACGTTGCGTCCGCTGATGAAAAAAGGGGAATGAACCATGGCAGAATTTTTGATTTCCGCGTTTGCGGATGAAACCTCGACCGACCCCGACCACCAGATTGAAGCGCTGAAGCGGAATCGGTTGCGTTTGATTGAGCCGCGCAACATCGGCGGCGGAATCGTGGACCGCAGTGACGCGGAGTTGGACGCTTTTGCGGATAAGTTGGACCGGGAGGGTATCGGTATCTCCGCACTCGGGTCTCCGATTGGAAAATTCGGAATCGACAAGGATTTTGACGAGCATCTGACTGTATTCCGCCGTGCATTGGAGGTCTGCCGTCGGCTCGGCACCGACCGGATGCGGATGTTCAGTTTTTTCGTGCCGCAGGAGCGCCTGCGGGAGTGCCGCGCGGAGGTTCTGCGCCGTCTCTCGGTCATGCTGGAGGAAGCGGACCGTGCGGGCGTGACACTTTGCCATGAGAACGAATCGAACATCTACGGGCAGAACCCCGCGGAGGTGGCGGACCTGTTGCAATCGCTACCCGGACTTTACGGAATCTTCGACGCGGCAAACTACGTCATGAACGACGCGGACCCGTTGGCGGGCATTGAAGCGACCCTCATCCGTCCGGCGTATCTGCATATGAAAGATGCAATCGGGGCGGAAAAGGCGATTGTTCCGGTCGGAATGGGGGACGGTCGGTACGAAGAAGTCCTGCGCCGCGTGGACCGCGCGATGGACGGGCTTGTTTACCTGACGGTGGAGCCGCATCTGCATATTTTTGAAAGTTACAGAAAGATTGACAGCCACAGGCTGAAAACCGGCATTTCGTTTGACAACTCGGACGATGCCTTTGACTGCGCGGTGGCGGCTGTGAAAAAAATGCTGACGAACCTCGGCTATCGGGAGGGAGAGGATTTGATATGGAGAAAGTAAGATTCGGAATCATCGGCGTGGGAAACATGGGTTCTTCTCACGCCAAGAAGTTTTTGGGCGGAAAGGTGGAAAACGGCGTTCTGACGGCAATCTGCGATTTGAAAAAGGAGCGGATGGATGCGGTTTGCGCGCTCGACGGCGGGGCGGACCTCGCGACCTATACGGATTATCACGACCTGCTTGCAAGCGGCAAGGCGGATGCGGTGATTGTTGCGGTCCCGCACTACTTCCACCCGCGCATTTCGATGGACGCTCTGGCGGCGGGACTGCACGTCATTTGCGAGAAGCCGGAGGGCGTGTATACCAAGCAGGTCAAGGAACTGAACGAGGCGGCAAGCCACTCGGACCGGTTGTTTACCATGATGTTTAATCAGCGCACCAACTGCGTCTACCGCAAAATGCGCGAGATGATTGCGGAAGGGGAACTCGGCGAGATTAAGCGGGTCAACTGGATTGTCACCGATTGGTACCGTTCCCAGAGTTACTACGATTCGGGCGATTGGCGCGCGACGTGGCGCGGTGAGGGCGGCGGCGTGCTGTTCAACCAATGCCCGCACCAGTTGGACTTGCTGCAGTGGGTCACGGGCATGATGCCTGCGCGCATTCGTTCATTCTGCCATTTCGGAAAATGGCATGATATTGAAGTTGAGGATGATGTGACCGCCTATCTGGAGTACCCGAACGGTGCAACGGGCGTGTTCATCACTTCCACGGGCGACACCCCCGGGACCAACCGCTTTGAGATTGACGGCGACAAGGGCAAATTGGTTTGCGAGATGAACCAACTGTTTTTCAGCAGGTTGGCAATGTCGGAGCGCGAATTCAACGCAACCTACAAGGGCGGCTTCGGCGAGCCGGAGCGGGAAGAAATCACGGTGGAGACCGACGGGCAGAATCCTCAGCATGTCGGAATTCTGAACAACTTCGCAAATGCGGTCCTTGGTCTGGAGCCGCTGTTTGTCGACGGTCGCGAGGGCATTCGCGGCGTGGAACTGATGGATGCAATGCTCCTTTCAACGTGGAAAGACCGCATGGTCACCCTACCGATTGACGATGACGAATATTGGAACGAATTGCAGAAGCACATTGCGGTCAGCCGTCTCAAAACCGCCTCGGGCGTCGTGCTTGACACCGAGGGAACCTATACATCAAAATGACGGAAGAGAAGCGATTCCGCGCCGCCGTGGTCGGTTGCGGCGCCATTGCACCGAATCACGTGCGGGGAATTCTGGATGCGGGGCAGACGTTGGTGGCGGTTTGCGACACCAACGCGGAACGCGCGGGAAAACTGTGTGCAAAATTCGGCTTGTCGGTTCCCGTTTACACCGACCTTGAAGAATTGCTTGACCGCGAACGCCCCGACGCTCTGCACGTCTGCACGCCGCACTACCTGCACGCGCCGATGTGTTGCGCGGCACTCCGACGCGGAGTCAACGTCCTGTGCGAGAAACCGCTCGGCATCAGCGAGGCGGATTTGTGCGCCATCGAAACAGCGGAGGCGGAAAGCACGGCAACGCTCGGAGTTTGCCTGCAAAACCGTTATGAACCGAACTTTCTCCGCCTGCGGGCTATCGCCGAGGAGGAGGAAATCGCGGCGGCGTTCGGCGTGGTCGCATGGCGGCGCGACGCGGATTATTACGCATCGGGCGCATGGCGCGGCAAATGGGCAACCGAGGGCGGCGGTGTGATGATTAACCAAGCGCTCCACACTCTCGACCTGTTGCAATGGCTTTGCGGAATGCCGAAATCGGTGATTGCGCATGTGTCCGATGACCATCTGCGCGGCGTGATTGAGGTGGAGGACACTGCCTCGGCGCTGTTCCGTCTGCCGGACGGCAAAGCCTTTCAGTTGTTTGCCACAACCGCCTGTACCGCCGATTTTCCCGCGCAACTTCAGGTCATGACCTGCGCGGGACATCGGTATTTTGCCGACAACGTGTCACTCTGCCGCGATGGGGAACCGCTCCCCGGGGAAAAGAGCGCGACGCTTGGGAAAACGGTCTGGGGAAGCGGTCACTGCCGCCTGATTGCCGACTATTATCGGCATCTTTCGGAGGGTACGCGGTTTCCGATTGACGCGCACGAGGGCGCGCGGGTTGTCCGACTGATTCTCGGAATGTACGAATCGGCAAAGCAGGGGACAGAGATTCCCGTGACGGAGGAAAAAACATGAAAGCATTTTTCGGAGACGGTCTGCTGCTCGGCACGAGGACGGCGGAACGTCTTTATGCGGCGGTTCGGGAACTGCCGATTATCGACTACCATTGCCATCTGAACGAATATGAGATTCGGGATAACATCGGTTTTGCAAATCTCGGTGCGCTCTGGCTCGGCGGTGACCATTACAAATGGCGCGCCATGCGCCTGTGCGGAGTGGACGAGCATTTCATCACGGGGGACGCGACCGATTCCGAAAAATACCGCAAATATGCGGAAATTTTTCCGCGCTTGTGCGGCAGTCCGCTCTATTACTGGACCCAGTTGGAACTGAAAGAACTGTTCGGTATTACGAAACCGCTTTCGGACGAAACGGCGGCGGAAATCTGGGAAGCGGCGAACGAACAACTGAAAGGAATGCGCGTGTCCGACATTCTGCACCGTTTCCGCGTGGAATACGTTGCGACCACCAACGACCCGACCGACAAATTGGATGCGCACGGTGTCTGCGGCGGAACGCGTGTGGCGCCGACTTTCCGCCCCGACCGGATGCTGACCTGTGAGCGCGCGGCACTGGAGGACCTTCGGCGGTCTGCGGGGATGGAACAGGTGCAGACATTGGATGAGGTAAAGGCGGCATTGGTCAATCGGTTGGATTGGTTTTGCGCGCATGGGTGTGTGATTTCCGACCACGGAATGGATGTTCTGCCCGTTGCGGACTGCGGCAAAGAGTGTGCCGAAGCGGTGTTTGACCGACTGACGGGAAAGGCGCAGGCGTCTGTGACCCCTGCCGAACGCGAACAACTGACCTCCCACCTGCTGTATTTCCTCGCGGGAGAGTACCGCAAGCGCGGTATGGTCATGCAGATGCACTTCGCGACTTACCGGAATGTCAACAGCAGAATGTTCGGGAAAATCGGGCGTGATGCGGGCTTTGACATCATGCGCGGGCGGGTGGATACCGACCGTCTGGCGGTCTTTCTCAATACTTTGGACGCGCGGGGGGACCTGCCGAAAACCGTGCTGTATTCGCTGAATCCGACCGCAGTCCCCGCCGTTGCAACCCTTTCGGGGGCATTCCGCAACGTGCGCGTTGGTGCGGCGTGGTGGTTCAATGACACCGTTGCGGGCATCCGCCAACAACTGTCGACCATCGCGGAATACACCGCGCTCGGCACCCATCTCGGAATGCTGACCGACAGCCGCTCGTTTGCAAGTTATCCGCGCTTCGATTTCTTCCGCCGCATTCTCTGCGACGTGGTCGGGGAACTTGTGGAGCGGGGGGAATATGACCCGCGCGCGGCGGAGACACTGGTCACCGACGTTTGCTACCGCAACGTCAAAGAATTTCTCGGAATCGGAGGGAAAGACTGATGAAAATGACGTTTCGTTGGTATGGCGAGGGGGACAGCATTCCGCTGTCCTATATCCGCCAGATTCCGGGCATGACGGGCGTGGTAACGGCGGTTTACGACGTGCCTGTCGGGGAGGTCTGGGAGTGTGAGAAGATTGCGCATCTGAGGGCGCTGTGCGACGGTGCGGGACTGGAGATGGAGGTCATCGAAAGCGTTCCCGTGCATGAGGACATCAAATTGGGAAAGCCCTCGCGCGACCGCCTGATTGAGAATTATGCCCAAACCATCCGCAACCTCGGGAAATTCGGTGTGAAGTGCGTTTGCTACAACTTCATGCCGGTGTTCGATTGGCTTCGGACCAACCTGCACACCCCCGCACCCGACGGCTCGAATTCGCTTTCCTACCGCCACGCGGAACTGACTGCGCTTGACCCGCACGATTTGCACCTGCCCGGGTGGGACGAAAGTTACACGCCCGAGGAGTTGCGCGGGCTTCTGGCGGCTTACTCCGGCATGACGCACGAGCGACTGTTTGAGAATCTGGTCTACTTCCTGCGCGGTATCATGCCTGCCTGCCGAGAGGCGGGAATCAATATGGCTATCCATCCCGACGACCCGCCGTGGGATATGTTCGGACTTCCGCGCATCATCACGGGGCGGGAAAGTTACCTGCGGCTGTTTGAGGCGGTCCCGCAAAAGGAGAACGGTATCACGTTCTGTACAGGTTCCCTCGGCGCAGGACGGGAAAACGACCTGCCGTCACTTGCAAGGGAATTCGCAACCCGCATCTATTTCGCACATCTGCGGCAGATTCGGTTTGAGGGAGAACGTGATTTCTGCGAATGCGGGCATCAGACCGCGACGGGAAGCCTTGATATGTTCGGGATAGTGGAAGCGCTGGTCGACGGCGGCTTTGACGGCTACGTCCGCCCCGACCACGGCAGAAATATCTGGGGCGAGGACGGCAAACCGGGGTACGGTCTCTACGACCGCGCCCTCGGCGCATGCTACCTGACGGGTCTGTTTGAAGCAGTGGAGAAGAGCAGAAAGCGGTAACGCGGACCGATTTTTTGAGGGGATATATCTCTATCCACCACAGGGATGTATCTTTCAACCGAAACGGAACGACCCGCGTGTCGTTCCGCTCCAATCAACAACGAACTTCCTACCATTTCTATCTGGTAGCGGAGAGAAGGCGTAAGCCGTTCCAATCCCGCCGGACGGGATTGGTCTCGTAGCAGCCGGAATTCGTAGCACGGAATACGGCTACACTTAAAATCTGTACAACATAAAGACAGAACCCAAAATCCAATTGGGGTGAAGTTCTTGAAAGTCTTGAAAACTTCTTTCAAGAAGTTTTCAAGCAGGGCTTGGGACAGAGTCCCAAGGTCTTAGAAAGGAGAAGCAATGAAACTACCGTATCAAATTGACCTCTCGGATAAAGTGGTCGCAGTCACAGGCGCGGGCGGGGTCCTTATGAGCGAGTTCTGCCGCGCATTGGCGGCGTGCGGCGCGAAAGTCGCATTGCTGGACATTAACGAAACCGCGGCAAAAGCGGTCGCGGACGAAATCGGCGAAAACGCCGTCGCAATCGGCACGAATTGTCTCGATAAGAACAGCATCGAAGCGGCGGCGGAAAGGGTACACCAAACGTTCGCTCCCGTCAACTTCCTTATCAACGGGGCGGGCGGAAACAATCCCCGCGCAACCTGCGACAATGAAACCATGTCGCCGGATACCAAGGATACAATCAAAACCTTTTTCGGTCTGGAGGAATCGGGACTGAAATTCGTGTTCGACCTCAATATCACGTCGGCTTTTTTGGTGACGCAGGTGTTTGCCAAGGATATGGTAAAAACGGGCGGAAATATCATCAACATCTCGTCGATGAACGCATTCCGCCCCTTGACCAAAATCCCCGCGTACAGCGCGGCAAAGGCGGGAATCTCTAACTTTACCGAGTGGCTTGCAGTCCATTTCGCCCCGTGCGGTATCCGCGTCAATGCCATTGCCCCCGGGTTTTTTGTGACCAACCAGAACCGCGCCCTGCTGTTTGATGCGGACGGCAACCCGACCGCGCGAACGGGCAAAATTCTTGCCGCCACTCCGCAGAAACGGTTTGGAGAGGTCAGCGACCTCATCGGAACGCTGCTCTGGCTTGCATCCGATGCGGCAAGCGGCTTTGTTACCGGTGTGATTGTCCCCGTTGACGGCGGTTTCAATGCTTACAGCGGCGTCTGATTTGCCGAAAAACGAAAAAACGCCCGCCCGATACCATTCGGTATCGGGCGGGCGTCCTGTTAGTCGCACCGCTGAACCTCGGCTTACGCCTCCGCAGGCGGTTCAATCAAATCTTTGCGGTAGGTGAATTTGCAGTCACCCGTTTTGCGGATGCACGCAGGCGTGACCTCAACCGCGGCAATGTCGCGGCGGGAGGGGACTTCGTACATCAGTTTTGTCATCGCGCTCTCCAGTATCGCGCGCAAGCCGCGCGCGCCGGTGTTGCGTTCCAATGCCAGTTCCGCGACTGTGTCGAGCGCCTCGGGGGAGAAGTGCAACTCCACCCCGTCCATCGCAAACAGTTTTTCGTATTGCTTGGTCAGCGAGTTCTTCGGCTCGGTCAGAATTTTCACCAATGCGGCTTTGTCCAAATCGGACAGCGCAACGATGACGGGAATCCGCCCGACCAATTCGGGAATCATCCCGTACTTTACAATGTCGTGCGGAATGACATCTTTGAAAATGCCTGTGCTTTTTTTCTCGGATTTCGTCCGGATTTCTCCGCCGAAACCGATGGTCTGATTGCCCTCGCGCTTCTCAATGATGCTCTCCAGACCGTCAAATGCACCGCCGCAGATGAACAGAATGTTCTTGGTGTTAATCTGGATAAACTCCTGATTCGGGTGCTTTCTGCCGCCCTGCGGGGGAACATTGGAAACCGTCCCCTCCAGAATCTTCAGAAGTGCCTGCTGAACCCCCTCGCCCGATACGTCGCGCGTGATGGAGCGGTTCTCGCTCTTGCGGGCAATTTTGTCGATTTCATCAATATAAATGATACCGCGCTCGGCAAGTTCCACGTCATAATCCGCCGCCTGAATCAGACGGAGCAGAATATTTTCCACGTCCTCGCCCACATAGCCCGCCTCGGTCAGCGTGGTTGCGTCCGCAATTGCAAACGGAACTTTCATGGTCCGCGCCAGTGTTTGCGCAAGGTAGGTTTTTCCGACACCCGTCGGGCCAATCAGCAGCACGTTGCTTTTCTGCAACTCCACATCGTCCCGTGCTTCTTCCGCTTCGGCGGATTTTTTCTTGCCTTTTCCCGCCGCAGATTTGGGCATATTGGTCAAAATGCGCTTGTAATGGTTGTAAACCGCAACCGACAGCGCAACCTTTGCTTCATCCTGCCCGATGACGTACTGGTCCAGCGTCTCCTTAATCTGCATGGGGCGGGGAAGTTCCTCCAGCGTCAGTTTGCCCGTGTTTTTCTTTTTTGTCGGCAGTCCCTCGTCGATGCTGTCAACCAACTGGTTGCAGGCATCCAGACAGTAGTCGCAGATAAAGACGGGACTTGTTGGGGAGGGAATCAGAAAATCGACCTCTTTCTCGCTTCTGCCGCAGAAAGAGCAGTAGTGCATCCCGTTTTTGTTACTTGCCATGCTGTAAAAATCCTTTCTTGGACTGCTCAGGCTCTCTTTTCGATTACGCGGTCAATCAGACCGTACTCCATCGCTTCCTGCGCGGTCATATAGTTGTCGCGGTCGGTGTCCCGCTCGATGATTTCCAGCGGCTTTCCCGTGTTGGCGGAAAGAATTCCGTTCAGGGTCTTCTTGATGTGCATAATCTGTTCCGCCTGAATCTGAATGTCGGTTGCCTGACCCTTTGCGCCGCCGAGGGGCTGATGAATCATGATTTCACTGTGCGGCAGAGCCATCCGCTTTCCCTTGGTACCCGAGGAGAGCAGGAACGCGCCCATGCTTGCCGCCATACCGATGCAGATGGTGGAAACGTCGCATTTGATGAACTGCATGGTGTCGTAAATTGCCATGCCCGCGCTGACGGAACCTCCGGGGGAGTTGATATAGAAAGAAATCTCTTTGTCGGGGTCCTGTGCTTCCAGGAACAGCATCTGTGCCACAACAAGTGACGCGGTGGTGTCGTTCACCTCGTCCGCGAGGAATACGATGCGGTCGTTGAGCAGGCGCGAGAAAATGTCATAGGAGCGCTCGCCGCGGTTGGTTTGTTCCACCACCATCGGGACGAGTGCGGCACGGGTAAAATCTCTTGCGTCAAGCATTGTTTGTACCTCTCTTTCGGATAATTTGAACCGGAAACACTGACGGCTTCCGGTTCGGAATGGATTACTTCTTGATAACAGCCTTTTCCTTGACCAAATCCATTGCTTTCTTGACTTTCATGTCCTCGGCAACGGAATCAAGCGGGACTGCCTTGCGGACGTCCTCTTCTTTCATCTGATAAGCGTCCGCGATTCTCTTAATCTCGCCGTTGATGTCTTCCTCGGTCGCTTCCAACTTCTCAAGCTCCGCAATCTTTTCAAGCGCCAGACGCAGTTTGACCTGCTTTTCTGCCTGCGGGCGAAGTTGTGCGCGGAGTTTGTCAAGGTCCAGTCCGGTGTACTGGAAGTAGGTCTTGAGGTCCAGTCCCTGCATCCGCAGGCGGTTGTCGTAGTCGCGTACGAAGTTCTCGGTTTCGGCAACGTACATTGCTTCGGGAATCTCCGCGTCCACCTTTTCAATCAGCGCGTCAAGAACCGTGCTCTCGAAAGCGGAATCGGCTTCGTCCTCATGTCTCTTAGCAATTTTTGCCTTGACGTCTTTCTTATATTCATCAAACGTATCAAATTCGGTGAAATCTTTTGCGAAATCGTCATCCAGAGCAGGCAGTTCGATGTGCTGAATCTTGTGGATGGTGGTCTTGAAGACCGCAGGCTTACCTGCCAGTTCCTTGACGTGGTAGTCGGCAGGGAAAGAAACGTTGACGTCGAACGTCTCGTTCAGGGTGTGTCCCGCAACCTGTTCCTCATAACCGGGGATGAAGTTGCCCGAACCCAATTTCAGCGGGTAATCGCTGCCCTTGCCGCCGTCGAACGGAACGCCGTCGATGGAGCCGTCGAAATCAATGGTGCAGATGTCACCCATTTCCGCTTTGCCGCCCTCGTCGAGGTCGGTCTCGCGGGAGTTGCGCTCCTGAAGCGTCTTGATTTCCTGCTCGACTTCCTCGTCGGTTACAGGCGCAACGGTTTTCTCGGCTTCAATGCCGAAGTAATTTTCAATCTTCACGTCGGGTCTGACCGCAACTTTCGCGGAGAAGACCACGCCGTCTTCGTCACTGACCGACACGACGTCGAAATCGGGCTGACCGACCGTGTCGAGTTTGCTTTCTTTCAGTGCTTCCTCGTAAGCGGCGGGCAGGACCGCGTTGAATGCGTCCTCATAGAAATATCCCTTGCCGTACATCTTTTCCACAACGGCACGCGGTGCCTTTCCTTTGCGGAAGCCGGGGACCGTGATTTTTCCGGAATTCTTGCGGAAAGAATCGCTTACCGCCTTGGCAAAGGTGTCCTTATCAACCGAAAACTGCAAGGTCCATACGCCTTTGTCGGTCTTTTCGGATTTGATGAGATTCATTTTTACAATCCTCCAAACATGATAATGGTTCTGATTTTACATACAGAATATATTATATAATTTTTTACGGTTTTTGTCAATAGATTTTTTTACTTTCGGCTTTTTGACCAAAAAAATCAGATGACAATCGGCAGGGGTGCAAAATTCAGATAGTCGGCGGCGCAGTTTGTAAAGCGGATTTCCTCATAAATCACTGTCGGAGGGGCAGAATAAGCACCGTGGATATGTCCGAACCAACAGTTGCGGATTCCGTATTCATGCAGAACGTCCAGAATTTCACGGCAGACGAAATCGCCCCAGACCGGCGGAAAATGGAAAAAGACGCAAATCGGCGCGTTCTGCGCCTCCGTCTGCCGTTTTTTTACTGCCGCGTCCAGACTCATCCGCAGGCGAATCACCTCGCGATTGATAATCTTCGCGTAGTCGACCTCGCCGACCGTCCGCTGTTGGTCCTCATCCAGAAACCATCCGCGCGTTCCCGCAATCAGCACGCCCTCGCGCAGAAACGCGTTGTTGGAGAGCAGGTGCAGGTCCTTTGCACCGATGCGATTCCAGAATTCTTCGGTTTTCCGCTGTGTTGACCACCAGAAATCATGGTTTCCTTTTCCAATCAGTTTTTCCCCGGGGAGGGAAGCGAGAAAGCGGAAATCCTCTGCCGTGTCCTCCAGACGCAGTCCCCACGAGACGTCTCCGGGGATGATGACCGTGTCGGTCGGCTTCACGGCGGCACACCAGTTTTTTTGCATTTTTTCCGTATAGCCTGCCCACCGCGCGCCGAATACCTCCATGGATTTGGAGCGGTCGGAGGACAGATGCAGGTCCGCCATCACGAAAAGCGACATAACGTGTCTCCTTTTTCTCGGAATAAATCCCGCCGCGGCAGGGTATCATAAGGACACCGGTTCATCCGGAATCGTTTTTTTGGAAAGAGGACATGAAAATGGAAGATCGGAAGCAAGAATGCGGTTGCAAGCACATCAAAGGGATTCACTGCGACGTTCAGAACTGCTACTACCATGACGCGCAGACCTACTGCACGGCGGAGCAGATTGCGGTTGGACCCAACAACGCAGGTTGCTCGGGCGAGACGCTCTGCGTGACCTTCAAGCCGAAGGAAAACTAAGGGGACGCTGTCCCGAACCCACTCAGGGGACCTCTTGCGAGAGGTTCCCTGAGGACCTTTCGGAACTTTCGGAAAGGGGAGATTCCGTTGGAATTTCCCGCGGTGCGGATTACTTCTTTTTCACGAATTCCATTACCACGTCGCGCATCTCGTTCACTTCGCAGACGCGCGTGAACCGGACGGGGCGCTTGGCAAGACCCGCAAGCGGGTAGGGGATACGGACTTTGGTCAGTGCGGAGAGTTGCTCCAAAGCGTCCATATCGGAAGCGGCTGCTTCACCCGCCAGCGCCTGATAAACGCTCCCCGCGAACTTGAACGGGCTTGCCGTTGAATCCACCACCATCGGGATTCCGTCGGAAAATTCGCTCATATACGACTTTGCCGCGTGGATTGCAACGGCGGTGTGCGGGTCCGCGAGATAGTCGCCGTCTCTCCATGTTCTGCGGATGGTTGCAATCGTATCCTCTTCATTCGTGTAATATCCGATGAAGTGCTTTTGAATCTCGCGGAACGTGTCCGTGTCCACCGTGTATTTGCCGGTTTCTTTCAACTCACGCATCCATGCTGCCGTCTTTTCGCTTCCCGCAATGAAGTACAGAAGCCGTTCCAGATTGCTGGAAATCAGGATGTCCATCGACGGGGAAAGGGTCATGTGGAACGCGCGGTTGCGGTCATAGGTGCCTGTCCGCAGAAAATCGGTCAGGACGTTGTTGGAGTTTGACGCGCAGACCAACTTTGCAATGGGAAGTCCCATCTGTTTTGCAAGGAACGCCGCGAAAATGTTGCCGAAATTTCCCGTCGGAACGCAGACGTTGAAGCGGGATCCGGGTTTGCATTTACCAGCGTTGATGAGGTCGCAGTATGCCGAAACATAGTAAACAATCTGCGGGACCAGTCTGCCCCAGTTGATGGAGTTGGCACTGGAGAACAGGGTTCCGCGCACGCGGGCGCGGGTGACCATTTCGGGGCTGTTCAGAATCTCTTTGACCCCGTTCTGCGCGTCGTCGAAGTTGCCGCGAATGCCGCAGACCTCCACGTTGGAACCCTGCTGGGTCGCCATCTGGAGTTTCTGCACACGGCTGACACCTTCAGACGGATAAAAGACCAGAATCCGCACACGGTCGATGTCGCGGTAGCCCTCCAGTGCCGCCTTTCCCGTGTCACCCGAGGTGGCAACGAGAATCAGCGCGTCCTTTTTTTCACCTGTTTTGACGAGCGCGCGGGAGAGCAGCCGCGGCATAATCTGGAGCGCCATGTCTTTGAACGCGGCGGTGGGACCGTGCCACAGTTCCAGAACCGCCATCGGATACTCGGTATGCAGCCCAATCAGCGGGGCTGTTCCGCCGACAAAATGCTCCCGACTGTAAGCGGCACGGCAGTCCCCAAGCAATTCCTCATGCGTGTAATCGGTCAGAAAGCGGGCGAGAATGTCGGCGGCGCGCTCGGGATAGTCCTTTTTGCACAGCGCTTCGATTTCGGGTAGGGTGAGGGGCGGAATGCTCTCGGGGACGTACAGCCCGCCGTCGGGCGCAAGCCCCTCCTTGATGACCTCGGCGGAAAGTCGGTCCGCCGGAGCGGTGCTTCTGGTGCTTTTGTAATACATTTCCTGTCTCCTTTGTGTGATGGGTTCCTTGTCAGGATGGATTCAGTGCCGCGCGCAGGACGCGGTACGCGTTGTCGAAAAAGATGTTCCGGACCAGCGATTCCGGATAGTTGTGCCGCAGAAAACATTCCGCGAGCGCGGGGAGCGCGGCGAGGTCATGCAAGTCCTGCGGCAGGTCCGCGCCGTCCATGTCACAGCCGAGCGCCAGTGTATGCTCTGCACCGTGCGAAAGGAAGTATTCCGCGTGGCGCAGAACGTCCGTCACGGTTGCTGGGTGGTCGGATGCGAGAAATGCCGTGTAAAGATTCAGCCCAATCAGTCCGCCGCTGTTCACCACGGCGCGAATCTGGTCGTCCCGCAGGTTGCGCGAAACGGGTGTGACCGTGTATGCGTTGGAATGGGACGCGATGACGGGGCGGCTGTATTCGGCGGCAAGGTCGAATATCTCGTCCGCAGACGCGACCGACGCGTGCGAGATGTCCGGAACCATGCCGCGTTCCAGCGCGCGGCGGACCGCCAGTTCTCCGAAATCGGTCAGTCCCTGGTTGGTGTCGTGCGCGCCGCCGATGCAGGTCACGCCGCGCCAGAGCGGGGTAAAAATCCGAATGCCCATCTCAAACAGTTCGTCCACGCGTTCGGGATGCAGTTCCAAAACCCGTGCGTCCTCCAACCCGAGCAGGAGAGAGACACCGTCCGCGCGTTCGGGGCAGATCGTTCCCAAGCCCACGTCTCCGTTCGCCACGGCGGGGTCTTTTTTCAGATTCTGCACCATGCGGCGGACCTGCCGCCATCCCTCCGCATCGGAGAGACGGTCATTCGCCCAAAGCGCCATGACCTGAACGTACTGGCAAAACGCCGTAGCCTTTGAGAGCGAGACGGCAAGGCTGTTTTCGCCGAGCGGCTGACCCGTTGCAAGCATTTCGCCCGCTGTGTCGCAGTGTAAGTCAAATAAGGATAGATTTTCCATATGTTTTTACCTCAGTATGCGCCTGTAAGATGCCGGACCGTGCGGACGCGCGGCCGTTTTCCGGTTTCGGCGGGGGCGAGCAGGACCTCTATGACGTCCATGCGCGGCTTGCGCCAAGTGGGATGCAGGGCAAGGTATTTCCGTGCCGCCTGTCGGGTGAAGCGCCGCTTGTCGGCGTTGACCGCATGTCGTGGCGGCGGAATGACGCCGATGGTCTCTTCCGTGTAAGTCCGCGTTTTGACCTCAACGAATGCGATAACGCCGAAGCGGACCGCAATCAGGTCGATTTCGTGGTGGTCCGCACGCCAGTTCCGTTCGATTACGCGGTAACCGTGCCGGCGCAGGTAGCGTGCCGCAACCGTCTCGCCAAGGTCCCCGACGGTCTGCTCACTTGTCCGCATCGTCAAGGAACCGGATGAATTTGGTCCGGTGAATCGGGGAGGGACCGTACCGCCGCAGGGCGTCCATGTGCGCTCTCGTGCCGTAGCCCTTGTGCTTGGCAATGCCGTATTGCGGATAAAGGCGGTCCAATTCCAGACATTCGCGGTCCCGCGTGACCTTTGCAAGAATCGACGCGGCGGCAATGGAGGGGGAGATTGCGTCCCCGTGTATCACGGCGCGCGCGGGGATTGGGAAATCCCTTGCGATGTTGCCGTCAATCAGTGCGTAGTCGGCAGGAACCTGCAAGCCCGCAACGGCACGGCGCATGGCAAGCAAATCGGCTTCGAGAATGTTCAGTTCGTTGATTTCCTCCACGCTCGCCTCGGCAATGCAGTAAGCCACCGCCACCCGTTTGATTTCGTCAAACAGTGCGTCGCGCCGCTTGGCGGAGAGTTTTTTGGAGTCGTTCAGCCCCTCGGGAACCACACCCGCGGGCAGAATGCAAGCCGCCGCCACAACCGGACCGCACAAAGGGCCCCGTCCCGCTTCGTCCACGCCGCAGATCGTCCGGAAGCCGGACGCGCGCAGTTCTGCTTCAATCGTTTGCTCCAACAGTGCCATATCCGTTCTCCTTTGTCGGCTTCTCCACGCGGTCGAGCGTGATTCTGCCAATCTTCGCGCCGCGGAATTCGTCAAGCAGCAGGGTTGCAACCCGTTCGGTGTTCACCTCGCCGCCCGCAATCAGACAGCCGCGCTTGCGCCCGACCGTCAGAAACAATTCGTAGTCACTCATGTCCTCGGGAATTTCCGAAAGTTTGTAGCGCTCGCAGAACAGTGCGGGGTAAAGGACCCGCATCCTGCGGCAGAGCAGAACGCCGAGCGCCTCGGTGTCGAGAATATCGTCTTTGATGGCACCCGTCAGCGCCAGATTTTCGCCGACCCGCTTCTCTTCAAACTTGGGCCAGAGAATCCCCGGCATATCCAACAGGTCAAGCCCCTGCGAGGTGGTGACCCACTGTTTGTCGCGCGTGACGCCGGGGCGGTCCTCAACGCGCGCTTTTTTGTTTCCGCAGAGACGGTTGATAAGCGAGGATTTTCCGACGTTCGGAATCCCCACCACCATCGCGCGCAATTGCTTTCCCCGCATCCCCTTGGCTTCCCGACGGGCGAGTTTTTCCGCACACAACTCCCGCACGGCGGGGGCAAGACGGTTCAGTCCCGCGCCACTCGTGCAGTCGGTGAGGATGCAACGGGTGTGTGCGTCGCAAAGTTGCGCCTGCCAGACCGCGTTCTGCGCGGGGTCGGCGAGCGAGGCTTTGTTCAGGAGAAGCAGGCGCGGCTTGTCACCGCACAGTTTCGCAATTTCGGGATTTGCCGAACTGTAGGGAATCCGCGCGTCGCGCAATTCCAGAATCAGGTCGACGTTTCCGAGATTTTCCGCAATCAGACGGCGGGTTTTCGCCATGTGACCGGGGAACCATTGAATGTTTTCGGATGGCATGACGGCACCTCAGTTAAATGCGGTAAAGGGGGAAAGCCGCAGAACGACGCGCCCGAGTACGCAGCGCTCGTCAACGAATCCCACGTCGGGGTTGCGGCTGTCCTTGGAATTGTTGCGGTTGTCTCCCATGACGAAAAGGTGTCCTTCGGGGACGGTAGCGCGGAAGATACCCGTCGTCGGGTTATAGCCGTAGCCGAACAGCGAGGTGTAATACCGACCGATTTCCGCGTCGGTCGAGGGATTTTTCAGAATGCTGTGCGTGTCAGCGTATTCCTTGCCGTCCACGGTAATCGTTCCGGTCTGCGTGTTGATTTCCACGGTCTGCCCGCCGGTTGCAATCACCCGCTTGACCAGCGTTTTCTCCAACCCCTTTTCGGGGGCGGTCAGGTGAAACACGACGATGTCATCCTGCCGCGGCGTGTACCCCGCGCTGAACAGGAGCAGGCGCTCACCGTTGTGAAGCGTGTTTTCCATTGACTGACCGTCCACCTGACACAGGCGGAAGCCGAATGTGAAAATCAGGAGAACCGCGAAAACCGACCACGCGAACATCTCCACGTAATCAAAGACTGCCGCGCCGACGGTCCGTTTCTTTCGGGGCGGGACCTCGGGCGTCTCGGGGGGGTCCGGCACCTCGGGCGTTACGGACGTTTCCTCATTCATGCGTGTTCACCTCACTGTCGGGATTCAGGAGCAGGTCCATCAGATGATAGCCGTAGGGGAGATAGAAGTGCTTCTCCGCCGCCGTTTCCTCGGTGAAACGGTCCACGCCGTCGCGGCGCTTGTCGGAGGACCAGATGAAGAACGGAACGGGCAGGGAAGTATGCGTGCGCAGACGGACGGGGGTCGGATGGTCGGGCAGGACCATCACGCGGAAGTCCTCGCCGGTTCCCGCAAGATAGTCAAACACAGGACGCAGAATTTCCGCGTCGATTTTTTCCACCGACAGCACCTTGTTTTCGGTCTCCGCACGGTGACCGCATTCGTCGGGGGCTTCCACGTGGACGTAAACATAGTCGTAACCGTCGCGGAACGCGCCGATTGCCGCTTCCGCCTTGCCGCGGTAGTTGGTGTGGACGTTTCCGGTCGCTCCCTCCACGTCAATCGACTTCATCCCCGCGCAGAGCCCGATGCCCTTGATGAGGTCCACGGCGGAGATGACCGCACCGTGCAACCCCCACTGCTTACCGAAATCGGGAAGTTGCGGTTTTTTTCCGGGACTCCAAAGCCATGCCGAGTTCGCGGGCTTCAGTCCGCGCGCCCGCCGTGCCTCGTTGACGGGATGGTGGTTGAGAATCTCAAAACTCTCGCGCATCAGGTCGTAGAATTCCCCGCCGCCGTTCTCACGCTTTGGCAGGTACTCTCCAATCCGTTTGCCGAGAATGTCATGCGGGCGCATAAATGGGTAGGTGTCGTTGCCGCCGCGAATCATCAGGCAGTGACGGTAACTGACCCCGGGGTAGAATCGCCGCGTGTCGGTGCCGAGTTTTTCCTCCAATGCGGCAATCAGTTCGGCTGCCTCGGGGGTGGTAATCTCGTCGGCGCTGTGGTCGAGCATGATTTTGTCGTCGTAGTCCTCGCCCTTGTCGGAAAGTGTGACCACATTGCAACGGTAAGCGGTGTCCTCGGGCGCCATTTCAAGCCCCATGCTGACCGCTTCCAGAGGCGAGCGCCCTTTGGAATAAATGCGCGGGTTGAAAGACAGAATTGCCATGTTGGCGGTGTCGCTCTCGGGGACCATGCCCTCGGGAACGTTGGAAACGGTTCCGACCAGCGCTTCTTTCGCAAGACGGTCCATCATCGGTTTTTTTGCGGCTTCCATCGGAGTTCTGTTCCCGAGCGCGGGAATTTTTTCGTCCGCCATGCCGTCCGGAATCAGTACAAAGTATTTCATATTGGGTCCTCCGTTTTTTTTCTGTTTCTATGTCAGGTATTATTTGAATATTATATCATAAAACATAAGAAAGTACAAGAAGATTTTTCCCTTTTTTTTGAAAGTTTTTGTGAAGCCGCGCGAAAACGGTTGACAGGGGTGCGGAAATCGTGTATAATGACAGACAAAGGACATGGAGGTGGCGACGTGAATTACGAAGAAAAAACGATTTTGCTGAAAAGCGGAAAACACGCCCGCTTTCGCGCTCCGCGTGAGGCGGACGCCGAAGCAATGCTGGACTTTATCCGCCGCGCGGTCAGAGAAACGGATTTTCTGGCGCTTACCCCTGCGGAAACCGACGCCTACACGGTGGAGACCGAAGCCGATTTTCTGCGCGGTCCGATTCACTCACCCAACCAAATGATGATTGTTGCAGAGGTGGACGGGGTGATTGCCGGAAACTGCCAACTGATGTTTTTGGGGTCCGAAAAGACCCGTCACCGCGCGGTGGTGATGATTGGTCTGTTGCGGGAATTCTGGGGGCTTGGAATCGGGAGCGCAATGTTTGCGGAAATGGAGCGCGTTGCCCGCGAACGCGGCGGAATCCGCCAACTGGAATTGGAAGTTATCGAGGGCAACGAGCGGGCAATCGGATTATACCGGAAGATGGGCTTTGCCGTTATGGCGGAGCATCCGGACGCGTTTCGCCTGTCGGACGGCAGCAGTCACGCGGCAATTTTCATGAGAAAGGTACTGGAGTAAAATGCGGAAAGACAAGCGGTTTCGCATAGCACTTATCGTCTGCGCGGGCGTGGTTTTGCTCGCGGTCCTGATAGTGGTGCTTCTGACGGTGCTTCTTCCGAAAGAGGAACCTTCCCCGTCGCAGAGCGGCACGGTAACCATCCGGTTTTCTGCGCCTTACGACGGGGACATCCGAACATCCGAGGTCTATCTTGTTTTGGACCGGGAGTTCCACTATTATGACGAGAATCGCGGTTGGGAGAGAGCCGTTTCGCGCGAGGAAACAGACGCGGATCCCGAGTGGAGGGTTCTGCAAAGTTATTTCGATTGCCTGATCGACGGAGACGCGGCGGGACTGCGCGCCCTGCTTGCTCCGGATGCAAACGGAATTTCCGTTCCCGATTTTGCCCAACAGATGGTTTACGAAATGAGGGTGACACGAATCAAGGAGACGGAAGAAAACGGCGCTCTGCGTGTGACCTATCGGCTGGAATACAGAATCCATCAGAACAACGGCACCTATCGCCGCGATGTCGGAAGCGACGCCATGCGTCCGGAATATCTGACACTGACAAAGGACAAAAACGGGGATTTTTGTATTTTTGACATCCAACGGTGACGGATTCCGACATTTTCGGACGAAAAATATCGGAATCCAACGAGAAAACAAGAAAAAGAACTGTATTTGTTATAAAAAGGAAACGATGACAGCGCATTGTCGCCGTTGCTTGAAACAGAACCGCCTGCCGCGGTTCTGTTTTGTTGCCTGTCGGCATAGAATGAAACATCGAATGACGGAAAGGCGGTAATGAAAATGAAATCGGGAATTCGGAAACGACTGACGGGACTGCTCTGTGCGGTGATGCTGATTGGCGCGGTCGCGGTGATGCCTGTCGGCGCGGAGAAAGCGGGCGTGGCGGAATCCGCTGTTTTTTCGCACGGACTGGAGGTCCTCGGCGCACGCACGGATTTGGCACTGTCCACCATGAAAGGGAATGATTTGGTCTTTACAAAGGACGCGGTGGAACGCGGCATGAACCTCTCCGAGGTCCGGTATCTCACGGTCCTGACGCTTCCTCCCGTGACTGATGGGGAACTGCTGCTCGGGTCCTCCCGTGTGGCGGCGGGGCAGACCGTCTCGGGCGCGCATCTGGACCAACTCTCTTTCCATCCCGCGCGGGAGGACTTGGTCACGTCCTCGTTCCGCTTTGCGGTCAACGGAGCGGCGTGCGGGCTGACCTGCTCGCTCTGGATGCTGGAGGAGAAGAACAGCGTGCCGACGGTCGCGATGGCGCCCGTGCTGTCCCTGAAACCGAAAACCTATAAGGGGTTGGCGGTTTACGGAACGCTCAGCGCCAATGACCCCGATGGCGATGCCATCACTTTTGAAGTGGTTTCCTATCCGGAGAACGGCTCACTGGAACTGACCGACGACAAAACGGGAAGTTACGTCTACCGCCCGTTTGCGAATTACATCGGGACCGACGCGTTTTCCTATGTCGCGCGCGACCGCTTCGGCAACTACAGCAACTCCGCCAAGGTTTCGCTGACGGTTGACCGCCTCGGAACTTCGGTTACCTATGCGGATATGAAAGGTTCGCGGGACGAGTGTGCGGCGCTGTCTGTGACCGAAAAGGCGGTTATGAGCGGTTCTCAGGTCGGAAACAGTTACTATTTTTATCCGGAACGGACGGTCAACCGCGCGGAGTTTCTGGTCATGGCAATGAATGCCGCGGGAATCACGGGAGTTCCCGAATGCGAAAAGACGGTATTTGCGGATGACGCGGAGATTCCCGCAAGCATGAAAGGATACGTCGCCGCGGCGTATCGGCTCGGCTATATCACGGGCAGTCAGAAAGACGGTCAACTCTGCTTCCTGCCGAACGACGCGCTGACCCGCGCGCAGGCGGCGGTCATTCTGGACCGTATCACTGCCCCGGGGAAAGCGGCGGTGATCCCCACCTTTGCGGATAAGAGCGAGATTCCCGTCTGGGCGGCGGACGCTATCTATTCGCTCAGTGCGGTCGGCATTCTGACCCCCACGGGCGACCGTATCACGCCCAAGGATACCGTGACCCGCGCGCAGGCGGCACAAATGCTTTCCGCACTGATGCGGTATCGGGAAGAATAATCGCGCGGAACAAGTCCGGAACAAGTCCGGAACAAGTCGCAGGCAGGGCTGGAGAGGGGGATTTTTCGACCTGCCTGCGAAAATATGTGGATTGCAGGACTTTTTTTCAAAAAACTCTTGCAAAACGGAAAAAAATCTGGTATAATAACAATGTACGGTATCAGACTGTAAAACGAGGCCATACCAACCGGGGGAGTAGCGGAACCCTGAACCTGAAATCCGCTATAGCAGGGGTGGACTCCTCTTCTGAGGAACAATCCCTTGCGAATGAAGCGTTGTCGCTGTGTTGAGAAATGGGTCTTGCGCAATCGGAAACTGCGAATCATGTCAGGTGGGGAACCAAGCAGCATTAAGCAGTCACCCCGATGTGCCGCGAGGGAGCCTGTTTTGAGCAGAGGGAACGATGTTCGCGCGGGGGTGACTTTCGATTTTGAGGTGTATGGTCTTGTTTTGCAGTCCGGTGCCGTCATTTTGTTGCAGAATTTGCCGACCGCGTGCCGATTCCCAAGGGAATTTTGCATCGCGCGGCTTTTTTGTTGTGGGAGGGAGTGACGGAATGCATCAAGCGCTTTACCGAAAGTGGCGACCGAAGAATTTTGACGACGTTTGCGGACAGGAGCAGGTGACCTCGGTCCTGAAATACGAAACGGAGCATCGGGCATTCAGCCATGCCTATCTGTTCTGCGGTTCGCGCGGAACGGGAAAAACGACCTGCGCAAAGATTCTTGCCAAGGCGGTCAACTGCGAGCATCCCGTAAACGGCAGTCCCTGCGGGGAATGCGCAGCCTGCCGCGCGATTGAGGACGGCAGTGCGACCGACGTGTTGGAGATGGACGCGGCGTCCAACAACGGCGTGGATAACATCCGCGACATCCGCGACGAGGTGGTTTACGCGCCGTCGTCGCTCCGCTACCGCGTGTATATCATCGACGAGGTGCATATGCTGTCGGTCAGCGCGTTCAACGCCCTGCTCAAAACGCTGGAGGAACCGCCCGAACACGTTGTGTTCATTCTGGCGACCACAGAGTTGCAGAAGTTACCCGCAACCATCATTTCCCGCTGTCAGCGGTTCGATTTCCGGCGCATTTCTCTCGATGCGCTGACGGGGCGGCTTTCGTATATTGCGGAGCAGGAAAAAATCGAACTGGAGCCGGAAGCCGCGCGGATGCTGGCAAAGTTGGCGCAGGGCGGAATGCGGGATGCCATCAGTCTGCTCGAACTCTGCGCGGGCTACCATTGCAAAATCACGCCGCAGGTCGTGACCGACGCGGTCGGCATGACGGGGCGGGACGCAATGCTCCGCACGGCGCAGGCAATTGCGGGGCGCGACTACGACAGCCTGTTTGCACAGGTGGATGAAGTGGTCCGCTCGTCGAAAGACCTGATTGTGTTCTGGCAGGACCTGATTTCGCTGTGGCGGGATATGTTGGTGGTCAAGGCAACCGCGCGGGCGGGAGCGTATCTGGACCTGACCGACAGCGAGGAAGAACAGTTGCGCGCGGCGGCGGGGAATTTTACCCGCGAAACCCTGCTTTATCACTGTAAACTGCTTGAGGACGCGCTGTTTGCCATGCAGAAAGCAAACGCTGTCAAACGGATTGTTGCGGAACTGACGCTGACAAGAATGTGTGACGAGGCGATGGACACCTCAAACGAGGCGCTCCTCTCGCGCATTGCAAAGTTGGAGGACCGCGTGGCACTCGGCGGCGTTGCGGCGCCGGTTCGGGCGGCGGAGACGGAATCAAGCCCCGAGCGGAAGCAGAAGCAGGAGACGGTTGCGCCGCAGAAGTCCGCGCCGACGGAGACACCCAAGCAGGCGGCAACCGAGAACGGCGGAAAACAGGTCCTCCGACTCAAACCGTTCCGCGCATGGCAGGAACTGATTGACCGCGTGGGGCAGAGCGACCCGATGCTGTCCTCATTTTGCAGGAGCGCGGAGGCGTACCTGACCGAGGATGGGGAAGTTCTGGTGCGGTTTCCGTCGGATTTCGCAAAGAATATGACCGAAAAGGGCGGCGGACGGGAAAAACTGCGTGCGGCACTGATTGCCACGACGGGAAAGGACCTGCCGGACGGCAAATTGCGGTTTGAAGTCAAGGGAAAAACGCAAGCCTCGGTGATGGATGAAATCATCGCGGCGGCGGATGAATAAAACGAAAACAGTTAATAAAAAGGAGAATTTACCATGAGAGCAAACATTCCGAAAGGACTGGGCGGGGGACCGCAGAATATGCAGGCGCTGATGCGTCAGGTGCAGAAAGCACAGGAGGAGGTCGCACAGAAGCAGGAGGAACTTGACGCACGGGAATACGATATTTCCGCAGGCGGCGGCGTGGTCAACGTGAAGATTAACGGCAAGCGGGAGATTCTCGCAATCGACCTCAAGCCCGAGATTGTCGACCCCGATGACATCGAAACCCTGTCGGACATTCTGGTGGCGGCAGTCAATGAGGCAATCAAGCGCGTGGATACTACCAACGCCGACGAGTTGAACCGCATCACGGGACAGGTCAACCTGCCGAATATCCCGGGACTGATGTGAGGACATGGCGGAATACATTGAATCTCTCCAGAATCTGGCGGAGCAGTTCGGCAGACTGAACGGGGTCGGCAGAAAGAGCGCCATGCGCATGGCGTTTTCGGTGTTGGATTGGTCCGATGCCGACGCGGAAGCGTTCGCCGCCGCGATTCTCGATGCCAAACGGAAAATCCACCTCTGCCCGATCTGCCAGAACCTGACCGACCGAGAGGTCTGCCCGATCTGCGCCGACGAGAACCGCGACCGCTCCACGGTCTGCGTGGTGACCGATGTGCGCGCAGTGCTGGCGATGGAGCGGGTGCGCGAATACCGCGGTGTGTATCACGTCCTGCACGGGCTGATTTCCCCGATGAACGGGGTCACGCCCGACAAGTTGAAAATCAAGGAGTTGTTGGAGCGCGTCGGCAAAGGTGACGTGGAGGAGGTCATCGTGGCGACCGACCCGAACGTGGAGGGGGAGGCGACCGCAATGTATCTTTCGCGCCTGCTGAAACCGCTCGGTGTGCGCGTGACAAGGCTTGCCTACGGCGTCCCCGTCGGCGGTGACCTTGAATACGCCGATGAAGTCACCCTCTACCGCGCCCTGCAAGGACGGCGGGATGTGGAGTAATCCTTCCGCCGTTAGCTGCTGCGGAACGAAATCCCCCTGTCGGAGCGCCGACGAGGGGGACTTTGTTTCTATAGGAAGGAGAAATTTGCATGAAACTGTTATTCCGTCAGCGGATCTTTTCGTGGTTTGACAGCTACGATATTTACGATGAGTGGGGAAACACGGTTTACACGGTTCGCGGGCAGTTGTCGTGGGGGCATCTTTTGAAAATTTACGACGCGCGGGGCTATGCGGTCGGCACGGTGCGTGAGCGGGTCCTGACCTTTTTGCCGAAATTCGAGATGTACCTCGGCAACCGTTACATCGGCTGCACCCGCAAGCGCTTCTCTTTCTTTCGTCCCGTTTTCGATTTGGACTGCAACGGTTGGCGCGTGGAGGGAAACTGGTTTGAATGGGACTATGACATCCGTTCGCTGTGCGGGGGTCCGGTTGCAACCGTCTCCAAACAACTTCTCCGTTGGTCCGATACCTATGTGATTGACGTTGCCGACCCGAATCACGCGCTGTGCGTTCTGATGGTCGTTCTGGCAATCGACGCGGAGAAATGCTCCCGTAACAGATGAGTTTTTGATAAAAAAGCGAGAAAATCCGCGGAAAAATTGCGAAAACCCCTTGCAATCCGAGAAAAAGTATGCTATAATATCTATTGTATGCCGCTGACGGCGGCTCCGCTCTTGCGGAATGATGTCAAAGAACATCAAATCAAACGAAAGAGGTAAACTGTCATGAAAAACGGAATCCATCCCAATTACGAAAAATGCACCATTCGGTGCGCTTGCGGCGAGGTCGTTGAGACCAGATCCACAAAGGGCGGCGACATCCGAGTCGACATCTGCTCCAAGTGCCACCCGTTCTTTACCGGAAAGCAGAAATTCGTTGATGCGGGCGGTCGTGTGGATAAGTTCAAGAAGAGAATCGCTTCGTTCCAGAAGTGATTGATTGGGCAAGCTGCAAAACGGCTTGCCCTTTTTCTATCATTCATCAAGGAGGTTGTTTTATGACAGAACAGAATAAAATCGAGATGACGCAGGCAATTCTGGTTGGGCTTTGCCTGCCGGACGATGACGCGGAGGAAACCGAAAAAAGTCTTGCCGAGTTGGAGCGCCTGTTGGAAACGGCGGGCGGAAGTTGTTTTGCAAAGGTCGTACAGAACAAGGACCATTCCGACCCGCGCACCTGTGTGGGAAGTGGCAAAGTGGCGGAGATTCGCGACCTTTGCGCGCGGTACGGTATCGGTTTGGTGATATTTGACACCGAACTTTCGCCTGCGCAGATTAAGAATCTGGAGGACGGAATCGGCGATGAGGTGCGGGTGATTGACCGCTCCATGCTGATTCTGGACATTTTCGCGCTCCACGCGGTAACGGGCGAGGGGAAATTGCAGGTCGAACTGGCGCAACTGAAATACACCGCGCCGCGGCTGATTGGCAAGGGCGCGGAATTGTCGCGTCTGGGCGGCGGAATCGGTACGCGCGGACCCGGGGAATCAAAACTGGAATCCGACCGCCGCCACATGAAGCGCAGAATTGCCGCTCTGGAAGCCGAACTGGAGGCGCTGGAGCGCAGTCGGCGGACCATTCGTGCGGCGCGCGACCGGAGCGGTCTGGTCAAGGTGGCGATTGTCGGGTACACCAATGCGGGCAAGTCGACCCTGCTCAACCGTTTGACCGACGCGGGTATTCTTGCCGAGGACAAACTGTTTGCCACGTTGGACCCGACCACCCGCAAACTGGAACTGCCCGATGGGACCGATGTGCTTCTGACCGACACGGTGGGCTTCATCCGCAAACTGCCGCACCATCTGGTACACGCGTTCCGCTCCACTTTGGATGAGGCGGTATCAGCGGACGTTCTGGCGGTGGTTGTGGATACGTCGGACCCCGAATACCGCGCGCAATTGGAGACGACCGAGGCGCTTCTTGAAGAGTTGGGCGCTTCCGGCAAGCCGACGCTTTACGTGTTCAACAAGTGTGACAAGGGCGCCGCCGAGAGTTTCCGTGCGATTGGGACCTACGCGGAAAACCGCCGCACGGTCTGTATTTCCGCCGCAACGGGGCAGGGAATCGACCTCATGCTCGGTGAATTGCAGGACCTGATTCACGAGGGCAAGAAGCGGGTGGTCTTTGAGATTCCGAACGCGGACGCGGGGGTGCTGAGTCGCCTTTACGCGTTGGCGGTTGTGGAGAACGTCGACTACGGCGACGAGGTGATGACGGTGACCGCCGTTGTGGACACGAAAACGCACGGGATGTACCGCAAGTACGACCCGTCGTGGGTGGAAGCCGATGAATGACGCGTTGACCACGCTCGGTCGTGAAGCCGAGGCGGAATTTGAGGAGAAGAAGTCGGTTTTTATTGCGCACGCCTGTCCCGTTTCGGACGAGGCGGAGGCGCAGGATTATATCAAAAGGAAGAAAGCCGAGTTTGCCGACGCGCGGCACAACGTGTGGGGGTATCGGATGGCAGGGGACGTTGTGGTCCGCTGTTCGGACGACGGCGAGCCGCAGGGAAGCGCGGGGGTGCCGACGCTTGACGTTCTGCGAAAGTCGGGTGTGAGCAACGCGGTGATTGTGACCACGCGTTATTTCGGCGGCATTTTGCTCGGTGCGGGTGGCTTGGTACGGGCGTACTCGGCGGCGGCGCGGATGGCGGTTGAGGCGGCGGGGATTGTGACCTACACGCGGTTTGACGAGTTTCGTCTCGTCTGCTCCTACGCCAACTATCAGCGCTATCTCGCGGAATTTCCAAAGTACGGCATCAAGACGGACGGCACCGATTTTGCTGACCGCGTTACGCTCCGCTTTGCGGTCCCCGTCGAGCGTTCCGCCGCTCTCTGCCGCCGCATTTCCGAGATGAGCAACGGTGCGGACGTTCCCGCACGGACGGGGGAGCGGTTTGATAAGGGGTAGGAGCAAGACCTTGGGGCTTTGCCCCAAGCCCCACATAGGGGACTTCTTAAGGAGAAGTCCCCTATGTACCCTCAAGAC
>CAZVYZ010000018.1:0-32760 GCA_964630695.1 uncultured Ruminococcus sp. | reverse complement strand
GGAGTAGTGAGCGCGGTCAGGGGATCGTGCTTCAGGGTCCTGTCTTCCATCATAGCCATAAGCTGAGCCAAGGTCTTACCCCTTATCCCTGAAAGTCACGCGAAAGCCGATTTCAGAGGGACCCGCGCGGTAGGCGGAGAGGTCGGCGCGGTGCGCAGCGGCGGTCGCCTGCGCAATGGAAAGCCCGATGCCGAATCCGCTCCCAGAGGTCCGCGCCTTGTCGGAACGGTAGAAACGGTCAAATAAACGGGCCAATTGCGTCTCGTTTACCGCCGCAAAACTGTTTACTACCTCCAGAACCGCGTGACGCCGACAGGAAAGGGTTACCCGAATCTCACCGGAAGGGTCGCAATACTTCACGGCATTGTCAAGAAGAATCGCCAACAACCGCCGAATCGCCCCCTCGTCGCCAAACATCCTGACCGCAGGCGCAATCTCCGATACCACCCGTTTCCCCTGCGCGCGCGCCAACGGCTCAAATTCCGATGCCGCGTCCGCCACAGCCTCCGATAAATCAAAATCCGACTTGGAAAGCGGCGGCTTGTCCTCGTCCATCCGACAGAGCGTTACCATCTGCCCCACAAGCTCCGCCATCTGCCGCCCTTCGGCACGAATGTCGTCTAACCATTCGTTCTGCCCAAGCTCCGTCTCCGCAATGTCCAGATTCGTCAGAATCAGCGTCAGCGGCGTTTTCAGTTCGTGGTTCGCGTCGGTAATAAACTGCTTCTGCTTGGTGTAACTCTCTGCCGCCGGCTTGACCGCCACGCGCGAAAAAAGAATAATCAGCAAAAGAACGACCGCACCGCTCCCCACCAGAATCGCCGCCGTGTTCAGCAGTTGCGTCCGCAACTGCGAGCGATTCATGCTTCCGTCCACAAAAACAATCGCAGTCTCGCCATCGTCCGCATATACTTTGTAGCGGTAGATTCCGTACCACCCCCGCACGCTCCCGTCGCGAACCTCCGCGGCATAGGTAACCGCCTCGTCCGCCCTCACCGCGTGAATGTGCTCGGTGTCCACGTCAATCTCGCCGTCGTCCTCATACGTCACCGTAAAATACCGCGTGCTGAAGCGCACCTCGCTCCCCATTCCCATGCCGTCCGGCTTTCCCATGCTGTCCTTCTGTGGCGGAATATCGTCGTCCGGCTCAGGAAATTTCCAACGTCCGGAAGAGACCGCGTCGGTCAAAGTGTCCATCGTACGGTTCAGCGACGTATGACCGAAAATACCAATCAATACAAAAATGACCGCAAATACGCCGAGCATCGACAGCGTGCTGATGAGAATGAATTTCCTGCGCAGTTTCCAAATCATGTCGTCCCCTCCAATACATATCCCGCGCCGCGAATAAACCGTACCCGCCACGTGGTTCCGATTGCCTCCAGTTTTCGCCGCAGGTTGGAAACATGGACCCACACCACACTGGTATCCACGTCGGTATCCCAGCCCCAGACGTGCGTGATGATCTGCTCAGTCGTGAACACCGCCCCGGGATGCTCCGCGAGCATCCCGAGAATCTGAAATTCCTTGCCGCTGAGCAAGCGGTGCGCGTCCCCGCGCCGTATCTCACAGGTCGTGCGGTTCAGGGTCGTGTCACCAAGCGTGACAAGATCAGGCGTGAAACGGTCGCGCCGCCGCAACATCGCGCGCACGCGCGCCAACAGTTCCTGCACCGAAAAAGGCTTGGGCAGGTAGTCGTCCGCTCCCGCGTCCAATCCCTCGACCCGTTGCTCCACCTCAACCCGTGCGGTCAGAAACAGCGCAGGCGTGGTGATTCCCTCCCGCCGCAAGGTCGACAGCACCGTCAGTCCGTCCGCCCCCGGCATCATGATGTCAAACACAAATCCGTCGTACTCCCCCGTGCGGGCATAGTCCAATGCGTCGGTCCCGTTTGACACGCCGTCCGCCGCGTATTGGTTGGACGTAAAAATATGCAACAGCGATTTGAGTAACCGAGGGTCGTCCTCCGCTATCAAAAGCCGCATAACCACTCCTCCTTTGCCTGTCGTCAGTTTACCACACCGTACTTAAGCCTGCCTAAAGGCCATCACGTCTATCTGTGTTCATTTATTATAACATAAATCGCGGGATTTGTCCAGTCCGTTTGCGAAAGGAGACGAAACAACGCATGAATATTCTGCTTTGCGGAGCAAGCGGCAGGATGGGCGCGGAAATCACCCGCCTCGCGCAGGAAAGAGGCGACGCCGTGACCCCCGTTGACCCGCGCCGCGGGCTTCCCGACGCGTCCTTTGCCGACATCCTCATCGACTTCTCCCACCCCGACGCAACCGCCGCCCTTCTCGCATACGCCACGGGAAACCGCCTGCCGCTCTGCCTCGGCACCACGGGACAGGACCGCGGGCAACTGCACGCCATCCGAAGCGCCGCCGAATGCATCCCGCTCTTTCGCGCCGCCAACTTTTCGCTCGGCATCGCACTTCTGGAACGTCTGCTGACCCTTTCGCTGTCGGTCTTTCCGAACGCGGAAGCCGAAATTACGGAAGTCCACCACAGCCGCAAGCGGGATGCCCCGAGCGGGACGGCGCTTGCGCTCGCCGACGCCGTCCGCGCCCGATGTCCCGACCGTTTCCCCCGCTCCGGACGCACGGGTTACGGCACGCGTGACCCGCACGAAATCGGCATCCATTCCCTGCGCGTCGGCAAAGTGGTCGGCATACATGAAATTCTGCTTGATACCGGCGGCGAAGCCATCACGCTCCGCCACGAAGCGCTCGACCGCTCGGCTTATGCGACAGGCGCACTCGCCGCCGCTGATTTTCTGGTCACCAAACCCGCCGGTCTGTTCGGCATGGCGGAGTTGTTTTCGCATCTTACACAGGAGGAACTTTCCCTATGAACATCCGAATCGCAATCTGCGGCTACGGCAATCTCGGAAAAGGCGCGGAACGCGCCGCTCTCGCCGCCCCTGACGTTGACCTCGTTGCCGTTTTCACCCGCCGCCCGAACGAACCGCTCCGAATGCAGAGCGATGCCCCGGTCCTGCCGCTCTCTGCCCTGCGGCATTGGCGGGATAAGATTGACGTCCTGTTGCTCTGCGGCGGAAGTGCCACCGACCTGCCGCGTCAGACCCCAATCTTTGCCGCCGACTTCAACACGGTCGATTCCTTCGACACGCATGAAAGAATCCCCACGCACTTCGCAGCCGTTGACCGTGCCGCGCGCGCCGCAGGGCACCTGTCCCTCATCAGCGCAGGGTGGGACCCCGGGCTGTTTTCGATGGCACGGTCGCTCTTCTCTTCACTCCTGCCCGACGGCGAAAGCGCAACTTTCTGGGGGCGGGGGGTCAGCCAAGGACATTCGGATGCCATCCGCCGCCTGCCCGGTGTTCGGGACGCAAGAGAGTATACGGTCCCCATTCCCGAGGCGGAGGAGAAAGCAGAAAGCGGGCAAATGTCGGGGCTGTCCCCCACCGCAGTCCACAGGCGGGAGTGCTACGTCGTTGCGGAAAGCGGGGCGGACATCGGGCGCATTGAGCGGGACATCCGCGATATGCCGAACTACTTTCGGGGCTATGAAACAACCGTGACGTTCGTCACACAGGAGGAGTTGGACCGCGACCATGCCGCCCTGCCGCACGGCGGACGGGTCATCCGGAGCGGGAAAACCGCGGAGGACCATACCCATACGCTCACAATGGGACTGCGACTGGACTCCAACCCCGAATTTACGGGCGGGGCCCTCGTCGCCTGCGCCCGCGCGGTTGCCCGCCTGCGCGCAAAAGGGGCAGTCGGCTGTATCACACCGCTCGACCTCTCCCCCGCCGACCTCTCCCCGCTCCCGCCCGAACTCCAACGGAAACAGTTCCTGTAAACCATCAGTGGATTTTTCCCCGATAGCCGCCCGCGTGTAACATTCCGATTCCACCCAGGAATCAGCACCCGCCAAAACCGACGGGTGCTGAAATATTCCCCCAAGTGGGTATCGTTTTTTCTCTCTTCAAGAACGTCAAAAGCCGAAAAGCACAAAAATATTAGGTGACTCTGCGCCTGCCGCTTTGCCTTTTCCTCGTCCCGTGGATTTTTTTGTGCAAATATACGTTAAGGCAACACCGCGCAATTCGCAATGGGCGCACTCGCTCGCGCCTTTCCCGTCATACCTCACAAAAATCCTTGCCTGTAGCCGCGCTACAGCCTGCGAATTTTTGTATTGTCTGACGAAAAATCCGGCTTCGCGATTTCACCATCGGAATTGCGCGGTATTGCCTTAAGGTCTTTTTTTGAGAACGATATTGACTTTTTGGGGGCAGAGATGATATAATAGGAGCGAAGAAACGGAAAGACGAGGAAGTAAACCATGAAGAAAATCGATGGCTCTCTGCAAATTCATTTTATATTTGCCCTAATCTGGTCAGTCCTGATGGTAGTGGGCATTCCCCTGATTGTGTTCGGGGCATCCAAACCCGACTGGCCCCCGATTCCGACATTCTTTTTCGTACTCGGAATTGTCTTTTCGGGCGGCGGCTTTTACGGCGTCCCGATTCTGTGGGTCACATACGGCGCAAAGCGGGAACTGCGGGGTTTCGTCTACGCAGTGGAAGTACTGGGACTGCGGGATGTTGCGGGACTCGCCTCCCATCTGCGCCGTCCGGAAGAGGAGGTGCGCGCCAAACTGGACATGTGCCTGACCAAAGGGTACTTCCCGACACTCATCCGCAACGGTGACCGCTTGGTGGAACCGACACCGCGCAAGAAGCCCGAGGAGGCTTTGCACGACGTGGTTTGCCCCTGCTGTAACGCGCACTTTACCTATCGCGGCGACCGCGGCGTCTGCCCCTATTGCGGGGTCGCCTATCAGACGAAAAGCAACTGAAAAACGGCGGACACGTTCTCGGGTGAGAATGTGTCCGCCGTTCGCTTTTCCCGAAGCGGGAGTGAAAGCAGTCAGACCGGTATGCCGTCCGAAATCCGAACGGTTCGGTCACAATACGACGCGACCTGCTCGTCATGCGTCACAGTCAGGATGGTCTTTCCCTGCCCGTGGAGCGTTCCGAATAACTCCATGATTTCCGCGGCAGTCCTGCTGTCCGGATTTCCGGTCGGCTCGTCCGCAAGCATCAGCGGCGCACCGTTGACAAGCGCACGCGCAATCGCAATCACCCATACCCACTTTTTCCTTTTATCATGATGAATGCTCCTTTCCCTTGGCGGAAACGCGGTCACACTGATGGAGGTTCACTTCTTACTTTTATACACCGCTTTGAGGTAAAAATCAAGTGTTTTTTCAGGCAGTACCGCATCATTCCGACGGTGGCGGTATTGCCCAAAAAGCGGCTGAGAAAATCCGAATCGGATTTTCTCAGCCGCCCGCTTGGCACTCTCCCGTTTTGGAAAGTCCCGATACGGATTTTTCAGGCGAAAGGATGCAATTACACCTTTCTTTTCCGGCACACGGCGGCGACGGCATACGCCGCGCCGGCAAGAACCGCCGCAAAGCCGCATACGCACAGAAAGACGAGGACAACGGCGTTCCAACCGAAGCAATCGGAAATCCAGCCGAGTCCGTAGGCGCTTACCATACTCCCCACATAAGAAGATGCACTTACGAAGCCGGCAAGGAAGCCCGTGTTGACTTTCTTCCGGAAAGCAAACGGAATCATACTGGTCAGTACATTGCTTATCGATTCCGTAAGTACAAAGACCACGCCGAAGCAAAGCAAAAACGGAATCTTCTCGTGAAAATGCAGGAAAAGCAGTAAAAAGCCGAAAACGACCGCAAGCACAAAGAAGAATGCCCCCAACAAGGCACGGTAATCCTTTATCATCCGCTGTCCCCGCAGTGCAAGCACCGTTCCGAAAACGCCCAGACACGACAGTATCAGCGTCACAATCATGGAGATTCTGTCTGAGAATGCAAGCATCTCCCCGAGAATCGTCGGCGTCCACAGATTCAGCCCGTCTTTTACAAAGTAGTCAACGGCGGCAAGGAATGCAAACAGCAACAACAGCCAGAGCAGTGCCGCATTCCGCTTTCCGAAACCGTTATCGGACCGCAGTCCGTCCGAGGGTGCCGCATCACAGGACCGTTTTGCGGCAATCTTCCGATAAGACAGCAACCATCCCGCACCCACACCGAAAGAAATCAGCGCAACAAACAGAAAGGAGAATCGGTATCCCGCTCCGAAACTGAACAGGATACTGCCGCCATACCCCAACGCCGCTCCGACCGGAGAAGAAAGACTCATTGCCAACACCGCTCGGTTCATCATGCTTTTTTCCAACGTCTCCCCCAAGACCAACAACAACGCCGGCCACAGGAGCGACTGGCAAATGCCTTTGAAAAACCAGAGGCATTTTATCACCGGAAACGGAAGCCGGAAAAACATGACAACATACACAACCGCCGAAAGAAACAATGCAATCGGAACGGTCGTCCGCCGCGGGTAGAACCGACACAGGGCGGCGTGCAGCAATTGGCTGACGCCGTATGCCACAAAGTATACCGTTCCGACGGCTCCCGCATCCGCCCGCGTGATTTGATAGTCATTCATGAGATTGGAGATGTTCGCGCTGTATGCGCAACGCCCCGCATATGCCACGCCAAAGGCGAAACAGCACAGCAGAATCAGGAGATGCTGTCCTCTTTGATAGTTATCGGCGCAACCTGTCACCGAACCCTTTTCCATAGCAATCTCCGTTTACTTTTCCTCTGCCAGTTCCGACTTTATCCGCGCCAGTCTTGCAATCACATCCGCGTCTCCGTGATTGTTCTGCAAAACCGTCAGCAGATTCTGCGTTTCCGCAAGCAACAGGTCCGTGCGAATCGGCTTCGGCTCCCCAATCAGGCGGTGATAGTTGCCGTGACAGATGTTCTCCTGCGCCGCCCGGGAAAGATCAAACCCTTTCATGTGCGCAAACGTGGCGTGCGGAATCGGAATCTCCACCGCGTCTCCTCCGACCGCATACCGGACCGTTTCATGAATCGCTTTCTTAATCGGATACCCGCAGGTATCGGTTCCGTAAAGAATCCTGTCCGAATAGGTCTCGAAAAACTCCCGCCATGCGTCGTAGTTTTCCAGAAATCCGACGAACATCTCCCACCCGGGGGTCAGGTCAAATTTCAGGTTCGGATAGGTTTCGAGCAGTTTCCGCGCCGTATCAATCCGATGGGAAAGGAACATGAAATGCGCGAATACGATGTTCAGTTTCGGATTTTTGTCCAGCCGCTCCAACATTTCCTGAAAAATTTCGTCGTAGGTCAGGAAAGAATCGTTGTTATAGAGCCATCCGAATTCAATCAAACGCTCCCCAATCGGCCATTGCCTGATTTTCTCCTCGTTCCAATATTCCTCCGGGTCATTGATGTGACAGACAATCGGCACTTGCCGCTCCTCCAGCATATCAAACATCTCATCGTAGAGTTTGCTGTTCAGACCGAACCCGATGTACTTCCGGTACTCCGGCTTCATTTCAATGAATTTCATTCCGTCGCATCCCATATCCAACAGCGTTTCCGCCTGTTTCAGAAACGGGACTCCGTAATGATTCAGATGCGGATGATAGTACAGCCCGCCGAACACACTGACTTTGGCATCCGTCATCTTCTTTTTGTAATACAGCGCCCGAATGTTGTCATCCACCGGATACTCCACAAAAGTCAGCGCCAAAATATTCATCTCGCGAATTCCGAAATCCCGCAGTTCGCGCAGCATTGCCATGCCGTCATCCAAATCCGGCAGGCAATGAATATGTACGTCCGCAAATTGATTGGTTCTCATCGTTTTGATTGTTCCTCCTTCAAATAGGACTGTGCAAACCGGTAAACACCCGCGGTCCACCCCATCATCGGCGGCATTCCGCCTTGGTCCTCGTCCTCCACTTCATTGCTTCCGTTCAGGACATTGTATTTCTCCCAGAGTTTTCCCGTGGCGGCAAAAACGCGGTCAATGAGCGTCACGTATTTTTCGGCAATCCGTGCGGCATCCGTCTTGTATCCGTAGCGGTCAAGTGCCTGTATGACAATCATCTGATGCGGCGCCCATCCGTTGGGATACCCCCACTGATAACTCCCCGCAATATCGTTCTTCTCATTTGCCAACGCCCCGTATTCCGCCTCCAGTTTGGCGGTAAAAGCGGAACGGAAATCTGCCGCCTCGCGCTCGTTTGCAAGTCCCGCATACAGCGGGAACGCCGACGCGCAGGAGAAATCCGGACTCAATTTGCCCGTTACGAAATTGTAGTCGCGGAAACAGCCGTTCCCGTCTTTCAGATACTTCCGCATCCGCTCCGCGCGCTCCTCCGCCCGCCGGAGCCAGGGTTCCGACTCGCTCTCCGGCTTTCCGAGAATCCGCGCAAACTCCGCCATGTTGGTCTCCATCCGATACAGAAGAGAATTCAGGCAGACCGGCGCATGGTTGAAGATGTCCGTCCCAAAGCGGGAATTGCAGTCGTATCCGCTCTCGCAGGTTGCCAGATAGTGCCGCCCGATGTCCGCGCGGTCGTCCGCAAGGTGCCGATGAATTCGCGACTCGTAGTCCGCCGCGCGCGTTGCAAGATAGGCGCGGTCGGTAATGGAGGTATCGTAGCGGTTCAGCCCAATCGGTGTACTCCGTTCGGTCATCCAGTAGTCGTATTCCCTGCACAGCATGGCATACGCGCCCGAAAGCCAGACCTTGTCGCCGTAGTAGTCATAGAGTTCCTTTACCATCACCGACAGAAACGGCGGTTGGGAATGGTCGAGGTGATAGGTTCCGCTGCTGTTCGGCATGAACCCGTATTTCTCAACCAGATACAGCATATTGTCGGTGTTGTTTTTTGCCAGCATTGCTCTGCCGTCAAGGAGCAGACCGACATTGGTAAAGTAGGTGTCCCAATAGTACAGCGTTTCAAAGTACCCGACCGCCGGAACGGTAAACGGATACGGCAGACCGACGCACTGCTCCCGGTCTTCGCGGCAAACGCGGATGACGCTGTCCCACTGAAAGGAAATGTAATCGTCCACCGACGGAAACTTTCGGTTCCCGATAATCGGCAGCAGTTCCCGCAGTTGATAGACGTAATCGTCGCAGATTGCCTTAATCTGCCCGTTCAGCCGCGAGGAAGTGGGGTCATAAACGCCGATTGCCCCCATGCCCGCTTTTTTGGCATTCGTCAGCGCCGTGATGTTGTCATCCATCATCATGCAGTCCGCCACGGGAACACCCAGACGCTCCGCCACGGCGCGGAAAATGTCGGGGGTGTTCTTGCTCATGCCGAAATCGTCGCACGACCAGACAAAGTCAAACGAATCATACAGCCCCAACCGCTTCAGACATTCATCCACCATCGGGTGCGGCGTTGCGGTCAGAACAGCCAGACCGTACCCCGCGCGGCGCAATTCCGCCAGCGTTTCCGCGACCCCCAATTTGGCGGGAATGACTTGCCGATAAGCGGCAATACTCTTGCGGTCAATCTCCGCCACAATCGCATCTGCGGAAAGCGCCACATGGAACCGCTCAATCAGATACCGCGCAATCTCCGCGCGATTCAGGGTGGTCACGTCCTGAACGACCTCCCGCCGCTCATAGGGAATGCCGCGCGTTTCCAGAACGTCGGTGATTGCCCTCGTGTAATACGGCATGGAATCCACCAACACACCGTCAAAATCAAAAATCAGTTTTTTCATATGTTCCCCCTCAAAACACAACCCCTCGGACAATCGTTCCGAGGGGTTGCTTTCCTCATATCATTCAGTCGTGCTTCCGGCGCGCCATGAATGCACCCGCCATGCCGACCGTCATCAAAACGACCATGCCTGCGGAAATGCTGCTGCCGCAACCTTTCACTTCTTTAGAATCGTCGCCTGCAGTCGGATTCTTTGCGGTTTTTGAAAAGACTGCGGTGTAAACGGCATCCGCCTCCGCCGCTACGATTTCCTTATCCCAACCGGTAAACTGATAGGTATAATCGTCATCCTCCGCCTTGGTCACTTTTCCCTTGTAACTCGGTTTGACGCCGGCAAGATAAGTCTCTTTCGTTTCCACGCCGTCAATGACCCACGTAATCTGGTATTTCGCCTTGGTTTCGTAAACCGCCGTGTAGGTCACATCCGCGCTTGCCGCTTCAATGGTTTTGTCCCAACCCTTGAACGTGTAAACAAATTTATCGTCCTGTTCCTTGGCGGTTTCTCCCTTGTAGTTCGGAAATTCACCCGCCTTGTAGTATTCCTCGGTTTCGGTTCCGTCAACCACCCATGTCACCTTGACCTTATCGAATTCGTCGTATTCGGCAGTATAGGTAACGTCCGCGGTAACCTCCTCAAGCACCGGCGACCATCCCTTGAACTCATAAATCTTGGTGTCGGTCATCGGCTTTTCAAGGCTTCCCTTATATTCGGGCATCGAGCCTTTCGGGTATTTCTCGGTCGTAGTCTCCCCGTTGACTTTCCACGTCACCGTAAAGGTGGGCAATACCTGATATGCACTGCCGTAGCAACCGCTGTCGATGATTGCCTAATTGAATACGTCGGTGTAGTCGTTCGGCGAAGCCGCCTTGGTGTTCATTTCAATGGATTTTGTGAATTCGGTGCTGTTGTTTTTCACCGTCCAAAGCGCACCGTTCTCGGCGCCAAGATCTCCGGCAAACTTAAATGCACCGTAAGGCTTCAGCGTGATTGCCTCATCCATCGAGCCTTTCGGCTGAATTTTGGATGCGGATACGTCAATGTTTGTGGGATGAGACAGGAAGTTTTCGTACGTGGTACCAATCAGACCGCCCACATATGCCGGGCTGTCTTTTCCGGAAACGACCTCTACGGTCTCCTCCACCACACAGTTGGAAATCTTCAGCGTCTGGTCCGGAAGTTGACCGTCATAATGTCCGACAACTGCGCCGATGGCGCCCTTTCCGCCCTCTACGCAGGTCACGATACCGTTGCGCATCGTAACGTTGTCAATCGTCACGTTGCATTTTGCGTGACCAATCAGCCCGCCGATACCGCCCTGTCCGTAAGTAGGCTCAACCGTCGTATTCGGGCTGAGGATGTAAAAGCCGTCCACAACCAGATTCTTGATGGTCGCGTTTATCGCATACGGGAAAAGTCCAATCGGGGCGTCATTCGTGCGGAACAAGCCCTCCACAATCGCACCTTTCAGGGTGTGGTTTCCGCCGTCAAAGGTTCCCTTGAACCACGCCCAATCTCCGTTGTTACCGGTCAGTTTGAGCGCATCCTCTTTGGTATACCAATCGGCGTCGGTCGTGTCGTTCAGCGTGATGTCCTGCTCCATGGTAATCGTCTTGCCGTCAAAGTCCATTTTCTGAACGAAAACGGCTTGGAAGAAAGCCTTGTAGTCTGCCGCGGTGGAAATCTTGGGGGATTCTGCGTCGGCACTGAACGTGTCGGAAACCGCATCTTCCGCCGCCGCGGGGACCGCGAGGGTGACGAGCATCGCCAACAGCATGGAAACCGTCAGCAACAGGGCAAGAAACTTTTTCATAGGTTGCCTCCAATAAAATGTATTCGGAACGGCAACACCGCAGCGTTGCGTCATTCCTGAGGTCATTATACAGCAATTATCACCAAAACACAATAGCAAAACCCGTCCAATTAGTGGCATTTTTCGGCTTTTGACTTGACGATTTGATACGATTGTGGTATAATAGAAACTGTGGTATAACAGAAACGGAGAATATAAGGGAAACGGGTGATTGCATGTATATTTACGAATACGACAGGGACAGAAACAATGTGTTTCTGGTTGCGGACGAAGAACGGATTGGCGAAAAGAAGCACTTTCACAACTGCATGGAGTTTATCTACGTCATCGAAAGCGGAAATGCGGTTGCACACATCGACGGCGAAATCTTTCCGCTTTCATCCGGTCAGGTTTGCGCGGTTTCCTGCTTTTCCACACATTATTACGAACAGGACCGCTCCGGCAAATATATTGTCTGTCTGATTCCCCGACGGTATTTCCGCGAATTGGAATCCCTGTTCAACGTCAACAGTTTTCACAATCCGATTATCAACGACGTGGGGGAAAAGCCGCTTCTGAGTCTGTTCCAAATTCTGAAAAATCTCGCAAACGAGCGGGATATTTTCGGCGTGCCGATTGAACACCCGACAGACAGTTACATGGAAACGCAGTTGCATCTGCTCGGCTCCTATCTCATCAATCTCTGCATTCAGCATTGCGGACTGCATGAGCGGCACCGTATCTCCTCTCTTGTGGCGGATGCCGTGCGGGTCATCGAAAACGATTTCAAGGGCGACATCACTACGGAAACGATTTGCAAGAAACTGGGGTGTTACCAGAAAAATCTCTCCTACCATTTCAAGAAAACCATGAATATGTCGATTCTCAATTATATCGAGCGCACCCGCGTTCTGGAAGCGGCACGCCTGCTCAACACCAATCCGCAAATGACCGTGGAAGCGGTCATGCTGGAATCCGGCTTCAAGAGCAGCCGCAGTTTCCTGCGTCATTTCAAAAGCATCTACGGCTGTACCCCGACGGAGTACAGACACAAAATGAAACAATAATCCGAAACGATATAAGGAAAGCCACATGAAGAAAACCAACCTGAACCTGATTCCGGACCGTGTCAATCCCTCCCCCGATTACTACTGCACGTGGCAGACACAGTTATACGCCACGAGCGACGGAAAACCCGCCGGACAGCGGAAAATCATCTGTGAGGACGCACTGTTCGGCGCCGAAAAGCCGTTCGGATGGAGTCGTTTTTACGAATCCGCCCGCCGCGACCTGCTGCTCGTGATGGACGACAGTTGGGATGTGCCGCCGGACGGCGACAGCGCCCTGTTCGGCAGTCTGATATTGGACCGCGAAAAATTTCCTGCGGCAACGGCGGGAAACGCATCCGGCGCCACGGCACTCACGCGTCTGACCGACCGAATCCGCTCCATGGGGTGGAAAGGACTTGGCGGTTGGGTCTGTGCGCAGGAAGCCCCGCGGTTTTCCGGACAGACCTCGCCCGAAGCCTATTGGCGCGCGCGATTGGAGGACGCCGCCCGCTCCGGCTTCGCCTACTGGAAAGTGGACTGGGGAAAACGGGCAGGCGACGCTTCTTTCCGCAGAATGCTGACCGACCTCGGTCATGAGATTGCGCCTGACCTGACCGTGGAACACGCCATCATTCCGGAGATTCTTCCTTACGCCGACGCTTACCGTACGTACGACGTCCCCGCCGTTCTTTCCATCCCCATGACCATGCGCAAACTTGCGGAACTTCTGCCCAATCAGCGCCACGCGGACGGATATGCGGGGCTGGTCAACTGCGAGGACGAGGCGTACCTCGCGGCGGCAGGCGGTTTCACCATGGGCATCATGCGGCATCCGTTTGCAGGACCGCTTCCGGACGGGCGGGCGGATATGTCTTTCCCCTCCCTCCACAGGAACCTGAAAACCAAAATGCAGGAGGTGACGCGCGCGGTTCGCTGGCACCGCATCGCCCCCGCGTTCGGCGTCGGGGAGAATGCCCTGACGGTGGATTCCGCCACGCTTTGCGACACGTTTCATTTCGTCAACCCGCAGGAGGAAATTGAGGAATGGTGGCTCTCCAATCCCCTGTTGGGAGAACTGCGGGAGAACACGGCAACCATCACGGCACCGGCGAGAATTTCCCGCGGCTGTCCGCTTCCGACGGTCGTTCCCGACGCACGCGGCAACGTCCCCTATCTGGTTGCCGCACGGAATCCGAACGGTGCCTGCTCGGTTGTCGCATTGGGGCGGACGATGGGACGCACCTACGAAATTCCCCGTTGCAAAGTCACCCTGCAGACGGGAGATGCCCGCACGGTTGCCGCTTTCGGCGATTACGACCAACTGATTCTCGAAACCGCACTTCCGGACGTTCATTCGGTTTTCATGCAGGACCTCGCCGCAGATACTGCGGTTGACGTCAGCGACGAAATCCGGTTTCAAAATGGTCAACTGCTTCTTTCCGGCGCGCTGATTCGCGACATCGGAACCTGCTCGCAAGCGGCGGGCGACACCTCCGAAGCGGGGGTTGTCATCCGAATCGACTGAGGCGCATAAAAAAAGCATCCGAATCAAACGATTCGGATGCTTTTTCTTTTGTCCGTTTACTTCAGTTCGGAAATGTAATCGGAAAGGGTCTGCATGATGGGGCCGCGATATTTGCTGATTGCGCTTGACGGACTGGTGGTTGCCGTGAAACCGATGAACACGTCGCGTACTTCCGTATAGAAATCCGACGTCCAACCGTACAGCAGACCGGTCTCAAAGCATCTGGTGTCACGGATGATATTCAGCATTTCAAAGCCCTCTTCCGTTCCGATTGCTTTATACGCAAGGTTGCTGTTGTAATAAACGGGAAGCAAATCCTTGTAACTCAGGTATGCCATGGTATCCAGAATTCTGCCGGTTTTATCAAGGTTTGCATTCGTCTTGGGAACGACCAGCAACGGCGCCAGATAGTTCACGTTGGAATAGTAGGAGGTCTGTTTGTCGTCGTATTTCGGGACCGGTACGATTGCGTAGTGAAGTTCGGCAGCGCGGAACTTGGTGGCTGCTTTAATCTCAACACCCGCCGCAAAAGCGCGTCCCTTTGCAAAAACGTCCTCATAATGGTAACCGGTTTCCTGCGCCTCATCGGCAAGGCCCGCCGTGTGGAATGCCTTTGCCCAACGCTCCACTACGGCAATGAATTTTTCGCCCTCGCCGGAGAACATCGGGTTGCCCACTTCATCTTTCTGCGTCAGGAAGCATCCTGCCCCGTTGATTCCCGCCATGGCAAAGTTGCTGTAAGTCACAAAGCCTATAACGCAGGAGGTATCCTCGCGGTATTCATAGGAACCGTCGGAATTCGGGGTCATTCCGTCCGCTGCCATTTCAAACATTTTTTCAACGGTCCACTTTCCCTCTCTGACAAGCGCATAAGGGTCTTCCATGTTCTGCTGCGTAACGATGTCCAGATTGACTGCCACGCACCAAGTCAACTCAAACGCCGTAACGGAAATATCGCTCTGCGCATACCAAAGGGAGGACGAACCGCCGAACTGGGACTCCTCACGGATTTTCTGTCCCCACCAAGGCTCATAAATCTGCATATCCGAAATCGTGGAAAGGTCGTCCAACAAACCCTCTCCAATCAGCGTGGCAACGCCGGAACCGATGACGTATCCGACGTCCACCGTCACGTCTCCGCCCATACATTGCGTTCTGATGTATTCCGGCGTATCGTAAATATCCTGATTGATACACTTGATGTTGACGTTGTAGAGAGTTTCAATCGTCTTGTTGCGTGAAAAAACCGCATCGGAAACCTCATCCCCTATCATTTTCTCGGGGTCAAGCACGGTTTTCATACCCCAACGGTCCTCATCACACTGCAAAAAGGTAAAGTCCGTGTTGTCACAATCCAAGCGCCCGTAATCGTACCCGTCTCCCGTGTCCAACTCAATGGTTTCGCGGGTTCCTTCGCCGTCTCCTTTATCTTTTTTGCAGGAAATCAGCGGCAACAGGCAGGCAAGAACGAGGGCAAGCGAAACAATGGTAAATAATTTCCTTTTCATGTTGAACCTCCATATTTTATTGGAAACCAATATCATTATAAATGAATTGATTCCGAAAGTCAACGGCAAAAACCGCTCTTTTATCGGCAATTCGGGAACAAACTCAGGCCAGGCAAGCGGATACTTCGTTTTTCGTCAGGCAATTGTCCCCGAGATAAAACCGGAATTCACCCGATTCCACAACGAAATCACCGGTTTTGGTGTAGTATCCCAATTCTGCGGCACCGAGTGTAAAGGTAACGGTTACCCGCTCCCCCGGCCGTAGCGACACGCGCCGGAAGCCCCTCAGTTCCCGCAAAGGACGCGCGGTTTTTGCCACCGGGTCCCGCAGATACAACTGCACAACCTCCGTGACGTCCCGACTCCCCACGTTTTCGATTTCCGCCGAAACGCGGAATCCGGCACCCCTCTCCAGTTCCGAAACGGAAAGCACGGACGGCTCACAGGTTGGGGGCGCGTACCGCACCTCGGAATACGTCAGACCGTAGCCGAACGGGTAATACGGGGACGCGTGGCTGTCGCGGTAACAGGCAGGCAGATTCTCACCGTAATAGGAATGCACCTCGTGCCCGCTCGGATAGGAATTGTAGGTAAGCGGCAAATGGGTTGCCAGACGCGGAAACGTCACGGGCGTTCTGCCCGACGGGCTTCTGTCGCCGAACAGAATATCTGCCGCCGCATGCGCGACCTCACAGCCGCCGTGCCACGCATAGAGAATGGCGTCAAACCATTCCGCAACTCCCTGCATGGCAATCGGTCTGCCGTAAAAGAACACGCCCACAAGCGGCTTTCCGAGCGCTTTGGCGCGCCGGAGAATGCTCTTTTCATAATCCGAAATGCCGATGTCGGAAATGCAGGCATTTTCCCCCGTGCTGTAGGGGTCCTCGCAGAGCGCGAACACCACAACGTCCGCGTCGGTCAGGGTCGATTCGCAGTTCCTGTCGTAGCGCAGATACCCGTCGGCTTGCTTCCCGCGCATCGCTTCGCAAAAGTTCGCGGTTTTCGTTGCGTCTCCGTCAAGCGCCCAACTGCCGTGCAGTCCCTCACGCTCTTCCGCACCTTTCCCGACCAACAGAATTTTTCCGTCCTTTCGGAGCGGCAGGATTCCGCCCGCGTTTTTGAGGAGGACCGCCGCCTCTGCCGCCATCTTGCGCGCAGAGACCCTGTGTGCGCGGAAATCAACCGCGTGCCGTTCACAGTACGGACGCTCAAACAGTCCCTTTGCCGACTTGACGAGCAGAACGCGTCGGACCGCGCGGTCCACCGTTTCCATGGAGATTCGCCCCTCGCGCACGGCTTTTTCCCCCTCGGTAAGATAGCAGAAGTCCACCATATCCATATCGACCCCTGCGTTCAGCGCCAGAGCGGTCGCTTCGCAGTCATCCTCCGCCACGCCGCCGCGAATCAACTGATGAACCGCGCCGTAATCCGATACGACCATCCCGTCAAAGCCGAGATGCCCACGGAGAACGTCCGTCAGGTAGGTTTTGCTTGCGCTGATTGGCTCGCCGTTTATATCGTTGAATGCAGACATCACGGTCATTGCACCGGCGCGGATTGCGGAACGGAACGCGGGCAGATACGCGTTGTACAGCGCATAATCGGAAATCTCCGCATGACAGTAGTCCCTGCCGCCCTCTGCGGCACCGTAACCGACAAAATGCTTCGCGCAGGCAAGCAACCGCTCCGGCGCATCCGGTTCTTCTCCCTGCAAACCCGCCACAACCGCGCCTGCCATTTCCGCACCTACGAACGGGTCCTCGCCGCATCCCTCGATGATACGCCCCCACCTCGGGTCGCGGGAAAGGTCCAGCATCGGCGCAAACGTCCAATGCACGCTGTCGTTCGACGCTTCCTCCGCGATTTCCCGATAGCAGTCCCGCACCGCCGCCGTGTCGAATGCCGCCGCCATAGCAAGCGGAATCGGGTAGACGGTGCGGTGTCCGTGAATCACGTCTCTGCCGAAAAGCAACGGGATTCCCCGCGGACTTTCCTCCACGGCAATCCGTTGGAGATGATTGTAAAATCCGACGTCAATCTCCCCCTGCGGCGTGTTTCCCGCAGTTGCGCCGACCGACATCAGGATGGAGCCGACCTCGCCGCGGCGAACCCGCTCTTCCAACTCCGTGCGGCGTTCCTCCGTCGCAGTCTCCGCCTGCGTCAACTGTCCGAGTTTTTCGCGCAGGGACATTCCCGCAAGCAGCGCGTCTATATCCGTTCTTTCCATCCGCCCTCCTCAGCCGTTCAGCATATACCGCATGACTTTTACGGCGAAAGCGGCGGTTTCGATTTCAAAGCCGTCTCCGAAGTGCTTCAGGTTCAGTTCCATATTGTAAATTCCGTTGTAGCCGATTTCCTCAAGCGCGGACATGGTATCGTCCCAATTGATGCAGCCGGTTTTGGGAATCTTGTGCTGGTCGGTCAGCGTATCGTTGTCGTTGAGGTGCAGGACCGTAATGTCCTTTCCCAGAATCCGAATCGCGTCCCCGGGCTTGGGCTGACCGAACCGGCTCGCTTTATTGGTGTGACCCGTATCCATGCAGACCGTGAACCAATCGCGGTATTCGCTTGCCTGCCGGATGCGCTCGTTGACGTTCCGGAACTCGGTCAGATTTCCGAAAAAGTCAATGCTGTCATATTCCACCGCGTCACCGAACGTTTCGGTTGCCAACATCACTCCGTATTTTGCCGCATAAGGGAGCATGCGGGTAAACTGGTCAAAACTCAGATTCCGCATCATCACGGGGTCCGGATTCGGTCCGTGATGGATGGAGGTCGGGTTGTGAATCACGCATACCGGCGCGCCGAGCGCACTTGCGGCAAGCAAATCCAGGCGTGCATTCTCCACCTGTGCGTCGTCTGCCGCGCGGTCGTTCAGAAAGCCCTCGCCTCTGCCGTGCGTTTGCCCGATAATCAGCCCCAACGACTTCGCATAGTTCCGTAATTCCGTAAAGTGGGCGACCACCGCGTCATCCCCCTGCGCATAAACGGAGGTCGGTTCGCGATAATCCCACGTCCTTTTGTCAAAGCGGTGCGTTGCGAAATCCACCGCGTCTGCACCAATCTGCGCGGCAATTTCCAATGCGCGCCGGTCACCGTATATCATTTGAAGTATCCCGATTGAGATACCGACTTTTTTGTCACTCATTGCTTCCCCTGTTTCTATGTTTCGTTTACTTTACTTTCACCAGACTGACGTTCTTCAGGTCAAATTCCGCGACGTCCGCCCAAGCGCCCGTTATGGTCAGACGAATCTGGGGCTGATTCAGAACCAGCGAAGAAACGTCGAACTCCAGCGTGAACTCCTGATAACTCAGACCGACCGTATAATCCGCCGACTTGTGGACCGTGGTTTCGGAGCCGTAGCCGATTGCCGCGGTCAGAATCTTCTTGGCATTCGATTTTGCCCGGAATGTCAGGCGATAGGTTCCCGTTCCGTACTTCTTGACCGCCTCATTCAAAAGGCAATGCAGACCAATCACGTCGGATTTGTTCCCGCGGTTGCCGGTTACATGAAATTCACCGGTCAGTCCGTCCGCCTTTGCGGTCACTTCCATATGCGAAGCGCGCATCTCGGTAAACTGGGAGATAATTCCGCTGTCCGCCAGAATCAGGTTGGCGCCGGAATAGACCGGTGTCAGAATCAGTCGGTTGCCGTCCGTTTTCACGTCCTTTGCCATGCCGGAAGAAACCAAATCGCTTGCTTTGACATATGCAATTCCGTTACGCTCCACCGTATCTGCGGATTTCAGCGTCCGGAGTTCCCGCTGCGTCTGCTCAAGCGGAAGAAGCACCGTGTCCCCCTCCCGCAAAACCGGCGTCGTGTAATAAACCGCAAAACTACCGACCAGCACGTTGATTTCCGCTTTGTAGTTCACGGTTGCCCGATGCGTTCGGACCCCCGCCGTGAAACCGTCGGTCAGCGTGTAGGAGAATGTATGTCCTTCCGGATAACCAATCCATCCCCAATTGCTCGCGGGGAAAACGTATCCCACATTGCGTCCGGTTCCGTCGACGGACGTTGTGATTGCCGAAACGACCTGCCCGTCAATGCAGACATTGGAAAGCGTAACCTGATAGTCTGCCGGAACGGCATTATAATAAAACCGGGACTTCAACTGGTCCAACTTGGGAAGATACACGTTCTTAATGACGAATCCGCCGTTCTTGGATTCCACCGGATTGCTGTTGTTTTCGATGTACAGGAAACTGTTGGTGAATGTGACGTCCTGTGCGTACAGGTTGGTGATGGTACTGTTTTCGATTACCGTTTTTCCGCCGGACCCGCCGTATTCCGTGTTGATGATGTTATCGTCCGCGCGGAAAACATAGATGTCCTCCAGAGAGGAATTCCGGATGTCCGTTTGCGGGAAGATGGCATTGCAGGTCGTTCCGACCAGAATGTCCTTGTAATGCGCACCGTCCTCATAGTTGAGTGCGTTATCGCCGCAGTAAATGAAGCAGTGTTCCGCCCATGCGTCCCGAATGTAGTAGTTGAACATGAATCCGTCGCTGGACATCTGCGTTGACAGCGCTTTCGTGTTGGTAACGCGCGCATTGTCGGCATAGGACCGTCGTTCCCAGACGCCCTGAATTTCGAGGTTGTAACAACGGGAATTCAGAAGATGGACCCCATCGATTTTCACATTGTCGGCGTCGCTGACAAGCAGCAGGACGTAATCTTTCGTGTTCGGGTTCTTTTCATCATAGCGGTAGATGTCACTGTAAGGGTCCAGAATGGCGCCGCGCCCGATTACCCGACAGTCATCCGCCGTGATTTTCACTCTCGCGTTCAGCACCGCTCCCGGTTTGATGTACAGGGTCGTTCCTTTCTTTTTCAGTTCCAGAACGCCGCCGTCCACCTCGTACCATCCGTCAACGATAATCGTGTTGGCGCCGGGCTTCGGGACGTCGGTTTCCGGCTCGTCGGCAAAGACCGCAAGCAGGGTGCTGTCCTTTCCGTTCAGGCGAATCATGAAATAGTCCGGCTTATCGAGGTAAACCGAAATCACGCCGCGGTAAAACTCGTTCCGGAACGCTTTTGCGGACGGAATCACCGAATAACTTTCAAAATCGCCGTTGACCCGAATGTCTACGCGCACGCCGCCCCCTGCGGGGTCAAAGGCAAACGTGGAGAAACGACGGTACGCATCCGCCGTCGTGTCCACGGAACTGCGCGTGGTACGGCTCGCTTCGACATGATTATAGACCGGAAGAGACGCGGTCTTTTCCCCCTGCGTTACACTGACCGTATACAGGTAATCGCGCTTGATTCGGGCGTCGAACTCGGGGTAAATCGTCAGCGTAGACGGCTCGCCCGAATCGTCGGGGGCATTGGTTTCTTCTTCGGTGTACCCCGTCCGGTTATCGTTCGTTTTGGTTTCGGGGTCGGTCCGGTTTCCGATATTCCCGTTGCACCCGGCAAGCAGAATGAGACTGAGCAGACAAAGCAAAATGCGGACTGATTTTTTCATGGCAGTTTCTTCTCCTTTGTTATTGTTTTTCCAAACGAATCCGTTTCAAATCAAATTCCGGTGTGGCGACCTCTCCGTTTCCGCCGATGATGATTGCAATCTTCGGCTCCGTGAGTTCCTCCGACGCAACCGTGAACGGCAACGCGCAACCGCGCCAGTCCTGCGACGTGGCAAAGCAGGCTTCGCGGCAGACGCGCTCGCTGTAGTCGATTGCCGCCCGAATGGGGGTATTCTCCCGCGCGCGGACTTCAAACGTCAGGAGGTAATCTCCCGCACCGTACTTTCCGACCTCCTCGCCAATCAGGCGGAACAGTCCGATGCTTTTGTGCCGCTCCGTGTTGATAACGCGATAGACGGTTTCCCCATCCTCGCTCAGCGTAACCATATGGGAAGCGTAGCAGATGTACTCGGTAAATTTCGATACGATTCCGCGGTCCGGCAAAAGCAGATTCCCCTCGGGGAGGTTCGGCGTCAGAATGACCGCATTTCCCTCGGTTCGCACGTCTCTTGCCATGCCGGCGGCGGTCACATCGGACAGCCTGACGTATGCCCTGCCACCCCGCTTCACGGTTCTCGCCTTGGATTTCGTGCGCAGTTCCTGCGCCAGTTGTTCTGCAGGAAGCAGGATTGTTTCCGCCTCGCAGATAATCGGATACCGGAAAAAGACCTGCCATGTGCCGACAAACACGTTCACGTCGTTCCGATAATCCACCGTCGCTCCGTTTTGCGGGAGAACGGGATCAAAGTCTCCGTTCGTTTCGCAACGGAACGTCTGCCCCGCAGTGTTCACACTCCCGCCGACCGTCTCCGACGTAACGGTTCGGATTGTCTCCCCGCCGACAGACAGGTTGCGCAGGGTGACCGCGTAGTCTCCCTTTGCGACGTTCTGACAGAAAATCGGCGTATGGGTGTCCGACAGTTTCGGCAGTCGGATATTCTCGGCGGTCAGCCCGCCTCTCGCCGACCTCACCTCGGAGGTTTTCGGCACTTCGATATAAAGGAAATACGGTGTAAACGTGACATCCGTTGCGGAAAGATTCCGGATGCGGTGGTTTTCAATCCGCGTCCTGCCGCCCTCGCCCGTGTATTCGCAGTTGACAATCCCCTCGTCCGCGCGGAAAATGTTCACATCCTCAACGGAGGAGTCCACCACGTCGGTCTGCGGGAAAAGCGCATTGCAGGTCGTCCCTATGGTAATGTCGCGGTAATGCGCGTAGTCCTCATACACCAGAGCGTTGTCGCCGCAGTAAACGAAGCAATGCTCCGCAAGGGAATTGCGCGCGTAGTAGCAGAACGTGATACCGTCGGTTGACATCTGCGTGGAAAAAATCTTGACGTTCCGCACGCGGTTGTCCTCTGCCCATTTTTTCTGCCAGATGCCAATAACTTCCACGTTGAACGCCTTGGAGTTCAGGAGATGGATACCGTCAATCAGTGCGCGACTCGCTCCCGAAACCACCAGCACAACACCGGTGTCCAGTTGCTCCGCGTTATAGCAATAAATGTCTCCCACAGGGTCGACAATCGCACCCCGACCGATTACCCTGCAATCGTCCGCCAGAATCCGCACCCTTGCGTTCAGAACCGACCCCGCAGGGATGTATATAGTCGTTTCCGGCTCGGTGACGGTCAGAATCCCGCCGTCCACCTCCTGCCAACGGTCAACGACGATTGTCTTTTCCCCCGCCTCGGGGATTTCGGTTTCCGGCTCGTCCGCCAACACCGCAAGCAGGGTGTGGTCGCTGCCGTCCAAGCGTACCGCAAAATAGTCCGGTCGGTCAAGATAGACCGAAATCACGCCGTCCCGAAAACTGTGACGGAACCGTTTTGCCGCGGGAATGATTGCGTAGTCGCGAAAATCGCGGTTGACCCGAATATCCACGCGCACCCCTCCGGCACAGGCAAAGGTACAGAACCGACGGTATTCATCGGCGCGCCTGCCGTCAAGCGGGTTGCGGTTGACGCGGCTGTCCTCGGTGTGGTTGTAAACCGGAATCCGCTCCGTCCGCTTTCCCTGCGTCACGCTGACCGTATAGAGATAGTCGCGTTCGATTCGGTCATCAAATTCCGGATAAATCATCAGTTGTTCTTCCATACGTACCTCACAATGCACCGAATGCCGCAATGTCGCGGCGCAATTCTTCTTCCGCCTGATTTTTCAGGAATCCGGAGGTCCCGATGACGAATCGGTCCGCCCCCGCCTGCTTCATCTGTACCAGATGCTCCGCGCTGACGTTTCCGTCCACCTCGATCGAAAGCCCCTCAAAGCCGCAATCGTCCATCCGGTCGCGCAACCGACGGATTTTCGGCAGGGTGTACGCAATCAACTTCTGCCCCGCGAACCCGGGGTTGACCGTCATCACCAGTACGCCCGCAAGTTCCGGCAGAATATCCTCCACTGCGGAAATCGGCGTTGCGGGGTTGATTGCCACATAGGGTAATCCCCCCAGTTTGCGGATACATTCCACCGCGCGCCCGAGATGCCGCGTGCTTTCCGCATGGACGGAAACCATGTCCCCCTCGCGAACGGGAAACCACGCGAGTTTCTCCTCGGGGCGGTCAATCATCAGGTGGATGTCAAGCGGGAGAGCGGTTATCTCATGCAGATAGCGGCAATAGTCCACGCCAAGCGTAAAATTCGGCACGAACGAGCCGTCCATAATGTCGATGTGCAGTCCGGCAATGCCGGTTTCCTCAAAGACACCGCAGATTCGCTTCACGTCTGCGGGGTTTACGCACATCATCGAGGGATACAGTAAATTCATCGTTTTTCCTTTGCTATCAAACATCAAAAAATATGGCACGTCGGCGTCCACTTACTTGTTCACCGGCGTGCCGAAAGGCGGGTTGCGAAAGTTCGGACTGTTCCGAAACAGTCCGGTTGTCAGATACATCGTTTTTTCTTCTTCGGAGTTCCCCCGCCGCTCCGTTCCACTCGGTTCAACCGCGGAGCGGCGGATAGAGTCAGGTTCAGAACAAATCGCCAAATGCGGCTTTGTCCTCTTTCAGAGCGTCAAAATCACCTGCCACAGAAATGGAGGTTGCCACGACGTCCGTATTGTCAACGCGAATCAGTTCGATTTCGATTTCTGTATATTTTTTCATGTTTCAATCTCCTTTCGCAATCAGTCCGCAGTAGCGGTGGGGGTGTAGGTATAGGTTCCTGCCGTTGTGGTGCAGACCTTGTCTCCGACCGTTGCATAGGCACGGTAGGTGAATTCGGTATCCGCCGGCACGTCGGTCAGGGCATAGGTGAAGTAATAGTAGCCGTCCGGTGCCGCTTTCAACGCGTCCTTTACCATGATGGAGGTAAACACGACGCTGACTTCGGTCTTCTTGGCCTTATCGCCGACCGTGATTTCAAATCCGAGTTCTGTAACGTCGGTCAGCAACTCCGGAATTTTCAGCATTCCGACAAACCGCACGGCGTTGTCCTTCGCTCTGGTCTGCGTCCCAACAAGACGGACAATCACAGTCGCACCGTAGCAACCGGAGGCGATGAAACTATCGTTTGAAGCGTTGGTATATTCACCGGTTCCATTCGTCAAAGAAATCGATTTCTTAGAACCGGTAGCATCATTTCTGATATACCATGTCATTCCATTGCCTGTATTGTGCTGGTGTTTTCCAAAAGGCTTCAGCGTTTCGTCTGCTTCTAAAGAACCATTCGGCTGAAAAACGGACCCAGTTACATCAATCGTCGTATCGGAAGAAGCCCATGTACTTATTGAAAGCCCAATCACCCCTCCGGTATAAGTTGTGCTGTTATTTGCCGGAGCAACCTGCACACTGTCTTCCACCGTGCAATTTGTAATCTTTAACAGTCCAGTTTCATTATTATTTTCGTAATAAAAGCAACCGATAACCGCACCAATGGCACCATTTCCGCCCTCCACGCAGGTCACAACACCGTTGCGCAACGTGACATTATCAATTGTTGCTTTACCCTTGACATTACCAACCAATCCACCAACGCCACCAGAATTCGCGTCACGTGTATCATTTTTATTTGTACTGCAGATGTTGAAACCATCCACAACCAAATTTTTGATGGTCGCATTCATCACATACGGAAAAAGTCCAACTGCAGCATTGCTACGGAATTTTCCTTTTACGACCGCACCACTTAAGGTATGATTGCCACCATCAAAAGTTCCGCTGAACCACGTTCCCCAGTCCTCGGACTCATGGGACATGATTGCCGCTTCCGCATCGGTCAGCGTAATATTCCGTGTCATTTTGATGGTTTTCCCCGCAAAGGACGTGTGGTCAATATAGGCTGCCTTAAAAAACTTACCGTAATCCGCCGCAGTGGAGATGCGCAACACATCCGCCCCACTGTTCAAATCGGCTTCAAAGGTATCATCCGTCGCAGTGTCATCTGCCAATACGGGGAGTGCAAAAAATGCGGGGAGCATGACTGCCAGAGTCAGAACGGCAGCCAAAAGAAAACTGATACGTTTTTTCATATTTTTTCCTCCGTTAGATTTGTTTTTTCGTCCGCACAAACGGTCCGCTCTGCGTTTGCCCTGCCGAGTGGAAGCGGCAAAGCCCGCAACGGCAAACCGTCCGGCGGAATTGTTACAACCCCATTGTACCTGTTTTTTTGTTCCTCGTCAACGGCAAAATCCGCGTCTTTACAGGCATTTTTAGGCGCTTATCATTTTCGGCAGGTTGCCGAATCGTATGGGCAAAAGTAACAAATGCCATCATTTTGGCTTGTTTTGGCTTATTTTCGCTCAATTTTGCTCTTTTTCTTCGGTCAGCATCGCCGCGCCGTAAGCGCCCGCCTCGCTTTGCAGGGCGGAAATCTCAATCGGAACGTCCGTCCCGACCCGCTTCCGCAAATCCTCCGAAAAGAGTGCGCCGTCCCGCGTGATGCCGCCCGCAAGGACGATGACATCCGGGTCGAACACGTAAGCCAGATTCCGAAGCCCCACAGCCAGACGGTCAAGATAACGGGAAAACGTCTCTTCCGCCACCGGACACCCCTGCCGCAGTGCCTGAAAAATCAGTATCCCGTTCAGCCCTCCGTTTTCGCGGCACAGCGCGTTCAGGCGCGAATTCGGATGTTCCGCCGCGGCGCGCTCGCAGGCTTTCACCAACGCCGTTGCGGACGCATACTGCTCCCAACATCCCCGCCCGCCGCAGGAACAGGGAATGCCGCCCGACGCCTCGATGCTCATGTGGCAGACCTCTCCCATGCCGCCGCGTCCGCGTCGGATTTCTCCGTCCAGAACGATTCCGCCGCCGATTCCGGTGCCGACGGTCACCATGACCAGATTCCGGCAGGACGGTTTCCGGATTTTTGCCTCTGCAAGCGCGGCGCAGTTTGCGTCGTTGTCAACTGCAACCGGCAGACCGATTTCCCGCTCCAGAAGCGCCTGCATCGGCTCGCCGTGAATCGGCAGATTGTCTGCCTCCACGCGTCCGCCCCGCACCACGCCCGGGACACCGATGCCGATGCTCGCAATCGGATACCGCGCCGACAATTCCCGCGCCTTGTCCGCAATCATCCGGAGAATATCCGCAAACGATTCATTCGGAGTCGGGAGACTTTCTTCGTACCGTTTTTCGCCGCTCTCCAGCACCAGAAATTTGGTCAGCGTTCCGCCGAGGTCAATGCCGAGCCGCACGCTCCCCGCCCCCATCATTCCACCTCGACCAATCGGAAGTTATCGAAGTTGGAAACGTACTGCGTGATGCGGTCGGTCAGTTTCGTTTCGCAGACAACGTCATGCAGATGCCCGCAGAAAATGCCGCGAATCAGCGGTTGCGTTTGGATGTACTCCACCGTTTCCAGTGTTGCCGCGTCCGCTTTCTGCTGGCGGTAACGGTATTCGCTGTACCCCGTCATCAATTCCTCCGGCGTTGCCACCATGTATGCCGCTTCACCCAGACACCCATGCTCGCCCAGAATGCGGTACAACTCCGCGTCATACAGCGGCGTGTGCATGAACAGCAGCATCGGAAGCCCGTATGCCGCCTCCTTTTTCAGCGCTTCCAGTTGCCATTCTTCAAACAGATAATACCCGTTGTCGATGGCAATCAGATTCACGCCGTTCACCTTTCTCGAAGCGAACCGCATATTGTTTTTCACGCAAGCCTGCACCCGTGCAAGGCTGATTTCCCGATACGCGGCATCCTCAAAGGCTTCGCCGACGTACAGGCTGAACTCGTGATTCCCCGCCGCGAAAAAGACGTCGTTTTCATCCGTGAACCGCTTGAGGCGGTCCAGATTTGCCGCAGAAACGAAGTCAATATAGTCTCCCGTGTGCGCAATCATCAGCCCGTTTTCGCGGGCATAGGCTTCCGCTTCCTCCGAAATCCGCTCCGCGTTTGAATGCCATTTCGTCCGGTTTCCCGCCAATTCCCGCTTGCGCGGGTCGTCCCGTTCGTCCGCCAGTGTGAAGTGCGTGTCGCTCATATGCAGAAACCGGAACGGCTTCTCCGCACCAACGGTCAGTTTGTTTTGTATCAGGTTCATCCGCTCTACCCCCTGTCAGCTTTTCGCCGCCTGCTTGCGGACATAGGATTTTGCATCAACCCCATTTTCGGCGTGCGTGCTGTTCTGGTGATAGGTAATCTGCTTGGAGACCGCCGGATTGATGCTGTTGTAGAAGGCGGTCACCCCCGCAGGCGTGGCAACATAGTCCCCCAGCCCAGCAGACTTGATTTCCACATTGCAGCGAATCCGCTTGGCAAAATTCACGTTGTCGTAGTATTCCAGCGCTTCGGTCCAAACCGGCATATAGGTACTTGCCTGTCTGCCGTCCGTGCCACAGCCGCCGACATCGCAAAGCCACGGGCAGTAAAATTCCGCACGCGTTGCGCCCGGCTCCAGTGCCGCAACCGCCGCACACTGCAAGCCGCCCTGACTGCCGCCCGCCAGCGTAAAGTTTTTGCCGTCCCACAGCCCCCGGAAACGTGCATCTGCCCCGTCCGCCGCAAAATAGGTTTTCAGGAACCGCATCGCCTGCACATCCCGCAGGATCATCTCGCGGAAATAGACCGTCTCCCGCGATGCGTTATAGGTTTCGTTGAAGCCGTAGCCTTTTAGCTTTCCGCTTTTCAAATCATCGTAGTAGGATTTGGATTGTCCCAACTCCAGACTGTGAGGGGAAACACAAAGGGTAATCCGTCCACTCTTGCACTCCTTGGAAGGCTCATACACACTGGCACCGTTGAACTGCATAAACAGCGCAAGCGTCCCCGGCTCGGCATTCTTGGGAATGGACAGATAGCCCACCGCATAATTTCCCCATGTATTGTCTGGAGAAAACCGGATTTTCACCGCATAGACCGTGAAGCCCGACTTCGGCGAATCGACTTCCCGCGCTTCCAACAGTTCCGGAGCCGTTTTGTCCAATGTTTTCAACTGCGCATTCCAAAAAGCGTCGAAATCCGCCGGCTCGTCCTTGATTTTCCGAATCTGCGCAATGTCCGCTCCGGCTCCTCCGTCAAACACTTCCACGCCGAGAATCGGCAAGTCGAATTTATCGCACGCCGTTACCTGAATGTGAACGAAACCCGCCACGCCAATCTTCGTTTTCAGCGTCATCACGCCCATAGAGCCGTCCACATACCCTTCGACAGGCGTTCTGCCGTCATCTGCTGCCACGGTATACTTGAACTTCGGGCAGGAGACGGTCTCCCCTGCGGCAATCAACTTGAACGTGAACTGCATCTCTTCGCCGACTCGATACGCCACGGCGTCTTTGTTCGTCGTGCAGGTAAAGTATTTTTTGGTCGCCGTGCTGTCACGAACGTCCGTCTTTGGTTTGGCACTTCCTTTTCCAATCTCCGCAATCACCTCGGTCATGTCCGTCATATCTTTCGTCTCCTCTTCCCGTGCGGTCGTCTGCTCCGCCCGCGCGTCTGTGTCTGTGTCCGTAACCGCAACTGCACCCGTTCCGGTCGGTTTCTCCGTTGTGGCGGGGGTATCGGTCCTGCCGTTACACCCGACAAGCAACATACTGCCAAGCAAAAAAGCCGCCGCCCAAGATTTGATTTTCATTTTTCTTCCTCCTGTTCCGTGCGGAATGCAAAGACCTCCGTCAACTTCGGCTGCGCGCCGGTTTCGGGGTCGGCTTCCATGGTCATCACGTCTTTCATATATTCATTCCACCGCGCCACAACCGGTGACTCCGCCTGCACCCGTGCGGCGTGGGCAATGCCGAGTCTGCATTCGTAGTAACCGAATAATTCGTCCCCCACGTTCCAGATGGTGTAGTTTACGATGCCCGCCGCGTCCAGAATGTCCCGCATTTCCTGCCAGATTTCTCTGTGCCGCCGCCTGTATTCCTCCAACTTTCCCGCCCTCAGGGTCGCCTTCCACGCATACCGTTCCATCCTGTTTCCTCTCAATCCACCGTAATTTTCATCACGTGTCCCATGTTGTCGTAGACCGTTGCGGTCAGGACGTACTGGGGAATCACGCGCCCGTCTGTGCCGAGAATCTCGGTATAGAAGTCGCTGTGCAGATGCCCGCAGAATACGCCGCGAATGACATCCGCACTCTCCCGAATCAGCCCGTGCGTGCGAATCGTCCATTCGTCGTGCAGGACCTCCCTTGCCCAGACCCCGCCGACAAAATCCTTGTAAAAATTTCGGGACCCGTTTGCATCATTCGCGCGGACGTACTCCACGTTCGTTTCCGCAGGGTTGCAGGTGCAAATCGGTTCGTGCTGGAAAATCAGCAGAATCAGGTTCTCATTCCGTGCGCGTTCAATATCTGCCTGCAGGAGGTGATACTGCCGCTCGCTGTAGGTTCCGGTCGAGCCGTTGTCCATAACCGAGAGAATCACGCGCCCGCCGAGAACCTTGGATGTATAGGAAATGTCATTGCACCAAAAGTCGCGCAGGATGTCCAGTCTGGATTCAAGAGAAGATGGGTCCGCCACCTCCCCCTGCATCTCGCGCGTGACCTCATGCCCACCGATTGCCGCAAGCAGGTTGGTATCCTTCCAAAACAGTTGCTTTTCGGTCAGTTCCAACGCGCCCCAAGAGAGATAATCCAGAATGTCACCCGTCACCACCGTCTGGTCGGACGTTTCCGCATAGGCGAACGCACGCTCCACCGCATGAACCGAATCGCCGTTCGCGTGCCAGAGCCGATGTTTCAGCGTACTCATCAGCGCCGGATTTGCTTCGTCCAAATCTTTCTGATTGCAGTAATTGAAATGTGCGTCGGTAAACTGCACGATTTCCAACGGCTTCAATCCCGGCTTCCGACTGTGAATGTGCGCCTCGCGCACCATCGGACCGTCCGCATAGGTAGAAATCCAACGGTTCGGAGCCTCGCGGCATCCCACGACATCGTGCGCCGCACCAAACGTCGCCCGCTTTTTCGCTTTGATGTTCTCCAACGTCTGCCAAAGCGCTTCCCGTGCCGCGCCGTCCTGCCATTCGGACTGCACCGCCGCGCGCGCCTTTTTGTAGAGATTCAGGACCGCCGCTTTTGCCACGACAGAGTGCGCGTCCTCAAACAGAACTTCCAAACGAGAAAAATCGGCACGTTCCTCCCCTTTTCCCGCATTCTCCCCGCGCAGCAATCCCTCCGCGGCATCGCGGTAACACTGCAAGGCATTCGGGTCGTCGTACCGAGTCCACGGGAGTTCCTCATATCGGTTCAGTTCCGGCATTGCGGCTGCAATCCGTGACATCAGAGCCGCCAGTTCCTGCGGGGTCATGACCGATGTTTGCCTGTCATCCATTTTCCATCCTCCGCTCTTTCATTTGTCCATTTGTCTCCGCCCAGTCAAAACAGGAAGTTTCTTTGCTTTTATTATAATTTTTATCGCGCATCCAGTCAACGGCAAAAGCGGCAATTTTAGTGGCATTATTCGCCGGCAGGAATCCGGACCCCGCAACGGCGTTTCACCGAATCCGATTCGCGGGTCCCTTTTCGGCATCCTCTCCGCAAAACAAGAGGGACCGTCGCAAAAGCGACGGTCCCTCTGCTTCTTGATGGAGATGATGGGAGTCTGAACCGAAACGTGCGTTTAAGGCAACACCGCACGTTCTTTCCGCCGTTTTTCGGTAGCGGTATGTCTTTCGGTTTCTTGCGGCGGAGTGGGTTCGATATCCGCAAAAAGAATCCACCACACAATCCGGATATTTTCGGCAAAAGGTCATGGCGGGGGCGAACTCATGTCGGGATTCCCGCCGTGGCATTCTCAAGTGTTACTGTCCCTCCAATTGCTCCGTCATCTGCTTGAAAAAATTCGCAGACCACAGGTCAAGAGAGGCTTTATCCCGAATGAAGCTGCGGACATCCTCTTTGGCGGAGGCATAGTCGATTTCGTCAAAGCGTTTGTTCAGAATCGCCTTCAGCGTCTCCAAATCAAACGGCTCCGCTTCGTCAAGAAATCCCGAATCCACCAACCGCGCTCTCAGGTGCGGCAGGTTTACTTTGGCATTTCGGGACAGATAGAAAATATAATCATACAGGTCCCGCCCTTTTACTCGGCTTTTCCATGCGCGGCAGATCACCGCATGGATTTTTCCGGCGAACAGAGACGGCATATCATAGAGGCAAACCTCATACGGTGAAGGCAACAACCGAAATTTTGTTTCAAAACTTGCAAATGCAGGCGGGTTCGTGTCTACTTCAAATTTGATTTTTACCGTTTCATTTGCGGCAACTTTTCCTGCCAACAACGCATCCGCAAAGAATTGCAGAACCAACTCCTTGGGATTCCCTTTTACAAAAGCGGATTCACATTGGAATCCGTGCTTTTTTCCTCTTCGGTAACGCTCATGCGCAAGCCGTACACCGTCCTGCGCAGGTCGTTTTTTCACGCGACTTGGAAGCGCAAATCCATTCCGTTTTCCCCTGCTGATGGCTTCGTCTGAAGTTCCCTCCGCAATCCGGGCAAATCAGTTTCCCGTTCAGCGGATGCCGTTCCCACTTTTCGCGGTTCGGATTGATCCGGCTTTTCAGTCAATCCTGTGTGGCTTCAAATGCGGTTCTGCTAATAATTGGCGCGTGCGCGTTCTTTACATAGTATTGCTTTTTCTCGCTGCGATTTTTGCGGGCGCGATAAGGGGTCGTATCGGCGTTGAACCCCTTTTGCAGAAGCGCGTCTCCGATGTACCGCTCATTCCCGATGATAAAGATCGGTCTTGTCGCCATGCGGCGCAACACCACAGACCGCCCGCGCGGAACCTTTCTCACTTGGTATTCCGCAGAACAGCGGGAGAAAAAGAATATTGATTATATCGAAAGTCACTTTGCAAACGATCACGTCAGCTTTACCGATCAACGCGGACTGGGACACAATGACCTGATTTTTGACGCGGCAAGCGCGCAGGATGTCATTGAGCGGTTCCGCAGAGAAAACGTGGACGCGGTGATGATTGTCAACTGCAATTTCGGAAACAAGGAAGCGGCGGCGGATATTGCGCAGGCACTCGGCAAGCCGGTCCTTCTGTGGGCACCGCTGGATGACGAATACTACCCTTCCGCCCGTTTGGTTCGTAATTCTTTCATGCGCACCTCCTCAGAACAGCCCGCCGAGCGAGGTCAGAAGCACCTGCCCGATGACGGCTACATAGATAAGCATGAAGCAACAGAGGAGCGCCATGGAGAGTTTCCGCACCTTGCGCGGGACGGCATTTGCCTGCGCTCGCAGAAGCTGTCTCTGGTAGTCCGAAAACTTCATCGAAAGCTGCGCCCAGTACATGGAGTTGTCATCCCCGTGAATCAGGGAGATCAGCCCGCGCGTGACATCGGACAGCATGGTCGAGCCGACGCGGGATTCCAGTCGCGTCAGCGCCACCTCCTGATTGC
>CAZVYZ010000017.1:0-33796 GCA_964630695.1 uncultured Ruminococcus sp. | reverse complement strand
CTGCTTAGGGGACTTCTTAAGGAGAAGTCCCCTAAGAACCTTCAAGACCTTCAACTAAGGGGAGTTTTGCTCCTCTTTTTTTGTTGTGCAGATTCTGATGTAGCCATGTTCCGTGCTGCGAATTCCGGCTGCTCCGCGTCCAATCCCGTCCAGCGGGATTGGCAAAGCGGCTACCGCCGCTCGCTCCGCTACCGGATAGAAAAAGTTCAGGTTAGTTGTTGAATGGGGCGGAACGACACGCGGGTCGTTCCCTACGGATTACGCTCCTGCAAAGTGCGTAACCCACCATGAATGAAACATTGTAGCATCGGTTGAATCTCCAACGGTCAGTGGCACTATGTTCGCACCCAATAATATCTGCGTTGAAAGTTTTGAGGGAGGTTTGGAGGGAACTTTTTCAAAAGTTCCCTCCATCGCATCCCCGCATCCCCGCATCCCCCGCATCCCCCGCGTCCCCCGCGTCCTATCGCTCCCTGCGAACCAAGCGGGATAACTCGGTTGCGAGCGCGTCGGCGAGCGCGTCAACGTCGGCGAGCGTGTTGTACGCGGAAAAACTGATGCGAACGGAGCATTCAATCTCGGCGGGAGACAGACCGAACGCCGTCAGCGCGGCGCTTTGGTGGTGGCTGTGCGACGAGCAGGCGGAGCCGTTGGAAATGCAGATTCCGCGCGCCGAAAGTGCGTGAAGCATCGTCTCACTGCGGATGTCGGGCAGGGTGTAGTTGAGAATGTGCGGCGCACACTTCTCTGCGGGCAGGTTGGGGCGCATAGGCAGGTCCGCGAGTTTTTTCAGCGTCAGTTCCCGCAGACTTGCGAGTTTTCCGAGGTTCTCCTCAAGGTTCGCGCTTCCCTCCTCCGCCGCCTGACCGAAGCCCGCAATGCCGACGAGGTTTTCAGTCCCCGAGCGGAAACCATTCTCCTGCCCGCCGCCGAGCAGGAGCGGCACAATGTCCCGCCGCCGCAGACTGTCGCGGGAGACGTACAGCGCACCGACCCCTTTGGGTCCGTGAATCTTGTGTGCGCTGACCGTCATCAGGTCCGCCCGCACCGATTTCGGCGTCATGCGGCACTTGAGGTAGCCCTGCACCGCGTCGGTGTGCGTGACAATATCGGGGTTGCGGTTTTTCGCCATTGTAAACGCGCGTTTGACGTCGTACATTGCCCCCGTCTCGTTGTTGACGGTCATCATGGACACCAGAAAGGTTTTGTCGTTCAGCGCGGCGGCGTAGCGGTCAAAATCCAAGACCCCGCCGCGGGTGGGGATGCGGACCACCTCAAAGCCCTGCGATTCCAACAGGCGGAACGCGTTTTCCGCCCCGGGATGTTCGGAATCGGTGGTAATGACGCGCATTCCGCGGCGGCGGGGCTTTGCGAACGCCGTTCCGAGAATGGCGAGGTTGTCCGATTCGCTCCCGCAGGAAGTGAAAATCAACTCCCCCGCTTCGGGGCGCGGAACACCGAGCGATGCGGCAACCTGCCTGCGCGCCTTTTCCAATACCTCGTGCGCGGCGTTGCCCAGAAAATGGAGCGACGACGGGTTCCCGTAGACCTCCATCACCTCGCGCATCCGCGTTTTGACGCCCTCGGAGAGCGCCGTGGTTGCGCTGTTGTCCAGATAAATTTCCTTCATGTCAGGCTCCTCAACGGAACGCGAACGCCGCAACGATGTTCGCCAGTTCCGCAGTGTGTTTGTCGAAATTCTCCTCGGTTGCCGTGTAGGTCAGGCTGTACATCATGCTCCGGTACGCCGCAATATACTGGCGGTAGCGATAGGTCACCCCGTCAATCGTAAGCGTGTATTCGTAAACCGTTGCTTCACGGGAGCCGAACTTTTCTTTGTGCGTTTTGTCCTCGTCCACGACCATTGCCCCTTTGCCGTACACCTTTTCCAGCTGCTCGCGGGTCATGGTGAAATACTCCGCCACACTCAGATGCTCAGTGGTCGGCATATACGGAACCACGCTGACCGACGTGCGGTCCTCCTCCACATACGCGGCATAAATCGGAGAGTCGGGGTCAATCTTCCAGTCGGCAGGGACATAGAAGCGATACGCCACGTCCTTGCCGAAGCAGGCTTTCATCCCCTCGGGGGCATCCTTGCCCGCGTCAAGTTCCTTTGCAAAATCGTCGGGCAGATACGGCTCGTCCGAAAAGCGGAACGCGTTGAGAATCTTCTCCACGTCGCCCTCGTACTGCTCGTACATCTCTTTTTCGGCGGTGAACGTCACCACATAGAACGCGCCGTCCCGCTCGGTCACCAACTGTTTGAAGCGGTAGGTTTTCCCGCCTATCATCGCCGAATAGCACCATCTGCCCGCGTCGATTTTGTCAAGCATATCCGCGCCGCTCGCGTCCTCGTCAAGCGTCACTTTGCCATCCAGCGCGGTTGCGCGCACGGGACGCAGACATTCGTTTTCATAGAACCATGCAAGGCGCGGAGAAATTGCGGCGACTCCGCCTGTCCCGTCGGTTGCCCCCTCCGCTTTCGCGGATAACTCCAAGGCATCCAACGCCGCGCGCCATGCGTCGGTCAGCGGATATTTCGCCACGCTGACGGTCGACTGCCGCGCCAGGTCACGGTACGCGCAGGAAACGTTCGGCGAAGTGTTCTGCACCACCCATGTGGCGGGAACGTAAAACCGATAATCGGCACCTGCAACCGAAGCAATCTGCATCCCGTCGGGAACGTCATCTCCGCCGCCGACCTTGACGCAGGAGGCAAGCCCCAACATCATTGCGGCGCAGAGCAGGAGCAGAAGCGGACGAACAAAACGCTTCATTCGGCAGCCCCCTTTCCGCTCTCACGGTCCCGCAGGGTGCATTCTGCGGCGCACATGATGCCGAACCGCCCGCTCTCGTAGGTTAAGCCCCCTTGGAAGAACGCGGTATACGGCTCTCTCAGCGGTCCGTCCGCCGACAACTCGATGGAGGACCCCTGCGTGAAGCCGCCTGCCGCCATGACCACGCGGTCACTGTACCCCGGCATCTGCCACGGTTCGGGCGTGACGAATGCGTCCACGGGTGACCCCTGCTGAATCCCGCGACAGAACGCACACAGCCCCTCCGCGCTTCCCGTTACCACGGTCTGGATGATGTCGTGTCTCGGCTCATCCCAACGCGGCTCAACCCGGTAGCCGAGCGCCTCGAACAGGTACGCCGCCAGGTGTGCGGTCTTGAGCGCCTGCGCCACGGTATGCGGCGCATAGAACAGCCCCTTATAAAGCGACTTGTTCTGCCCCATGGTGGCGCCCTGCTCGGTGCCGATTCCGACCGAGGTCAGGCGGTAACTTGCCAGCTCGACCGCGCGTTTCGTCCCCGCGATGTAGCCGCCCGTTTCCGCCATTCCGCCGCCCGGGTTCTTGATGAGCGACCCGATGACCATATCCGCGCCGACCTCGGTCGGTTCACGCTCTTCGACAAATTCGCCGTAGCAGTTGTCCACCACCACATATACGTCCTGCCGCACCGCGCGCACAACCTTGATTGCCTCGCCGATCTCCGCAACGCTCAATGTTTTGCGGTTCAGATAGCCCTTGGAGCGCTGAATGAACACCACCTTGATGTTCGGGTGCTTCTTCAGGTTCTCGGCAATCTCCTCCGCGCGGAACGAGCCGTCCGCGTTCAGGTCGGTGCGCAGATAGTCCACCCCGAAGTCGCGCAGCGAGCCGTTTCCCGCCTCACCGCAGAGTCCGATGACTTCCTCCAACGTGTCATACGGCTTGCCCGCAATCGTGTAGAGAATATCGCCCGGGCGCAACAGTCCGAACAGCCCGATGCTCAGCGCATGGGTCCCGCTGACAATTCCGATGCGGACGAATGCCGCCTCCGCCCCCATTACATCTGCCCAGATTTCATCCAGGACCTCGCGCCCGCGGTCATTGTTTCCGTAACCCGAGGAGGTCCCGAACATGGAATCCGACACGCGATGGCGACGGAATGCGTCCATGATTTTCTCCGTGTTGCGGAACGACACCGCATCGATTTCTTTGTAAAGCGGCGCGAGTTTCTCTTCTGCCTCCGCCGTCAGTTTCCGTACCGTTTCCGAAAATTGCATTTTGATTTGACTCCTTGTTTTTTGCTTTCAGACGTTTTCTTTTTCGCTTACAGCGTCGCTACCAGTCGGCGGAACCGTTCGCCGCGCTCCTCAAAATTGCGGAACGCGTCAAAACTGGTACACGCGGGAGAGAGCAGAACCGTATCCCCCACTTCCGCCAATTCCGCCGCACGGCGCACCGCGTGGTCAAACTCCGCTTCCGTATACACGGGGACCGTCGCGCCGACCGCTTCAAGCGCCGTGCCAATCAGCCCCGCCGCCTCGCCCGTCAGGACCACCGCTTTTGCGCGGTCGTTCAGCACCCGCGCGAGGTCATCAAACGGAACGTGCTTATCCCTGCCCCCGCAGATGACAATCGGCTTGCCCGAGAGTGCCGAGAGCGCCGCCGTCGTGCGCGTGGGACTCGAATCGATGGAACTGTTGATAAAAGTAACCCCGTTTTTCACTGCCACGCGCTCCAGTCGGTGCGCCACGCCGCGGAAAGAGGTTGCCACCCGCCGCACGGCTTCCGGCGAGACAAGCCCTGCGGTCAGCCCGATTGCGGTCATATAGTTTTCCAGATTATGCCGCCCGGGCAGAAGAATGTCGGACGCCGCCAGAATCGGTTTGCCCGAGAGGAAAATCGTGCCGTCCCGCACGTATACCGTCTGCGACGCGACCAGCGGGAATGCTTCCGCATCCTCCCTGACCGAGGAAAACAGAGTCACCGGAACCCCGCACTCCGCCGCCAGCCGCAGGCAGTCGCCGTTCTCGGCATTGGTGACGAGCAGGCTGTTCCCGCTTCCGCGAAAGATATTCGCCTTTGCCCCGATGTACTCCTCCATGTCGGTATGCCAGTTGAGGTGGTTCGGTGAAAGGTTCGTCACCGCCGCCCGCTCGGGGCTGACGCGCATATCCATGAGTTGAAAACTGGAAAGTTCCACCACCGCAAAGTCATTCGCCGTCATGTCCTCCACGCGCGGCAGGAGCGGCTCTCCGATGTTCCCGCCGACAAAGACCCGCACGGCGCTTCCGCGCAACTCCTGCTCCGCCCGCAAAAACAGGGCAGTCAGGGTCGTGGTCGTGGTCTTTCCGTCGCTCCCCGTCACGCCGAGGACCCGCGCGGGGGTCATCTCCAGAAACAACTCCATCTCGGAGGTCAGCACGGCGCCGTGCCGGACCGCCTCGCGGAATGCAGGGAGGTCGGGGCGCAACCCGGGAGAGCGGAAAATCACGCGCTCGTCAAGGTCATCCAGATACTGCTCGCCAAGGCGCAGGGTCACGCCTGCGGCTTCCAGTCGCGCGGCGACGTCCCCCAGTTCCTCGCGGCTTTTGCGGTCGCGCGCAACGACTTTCCCACCGTGTGCGAGCAGAAAATCAATCAGCGGCAGATTGGAGATACCAAGCCCGACAACCGCAAAGGGTCCGGGGAGGCACTCCCTGATACTTCGGGGCAGTTCCAAGGTTTTGTTCCTTTCTTAAGGGTCCCCGAAATGCCCCTCGCGGGGAATTCTCGGGGGTTCCTTTTGGCTTGCGTTTGTTTGCATCCGCTTATATTATATTCTTTTTCCGCTCCGCTTGCAATAGAAACCTGTAAATTTTTCTGTTTTTCCGCAAAAAAAGCGGAAATCCCCTTTTCAAACCGCTTTTTTTCTGCTATAATAAGATGATAACCTATCACAGAAAGGACCGAAACCATTCATGGCAGTGAAAAAGCCTCAGCAATACGATAACCAGAGTATCAAAGCGCTCAAAGGTGCGGACCGCGTACGCAAACGTCCCGCCGTCATCTTCGGCTCGGACGGGTTGGAGGGCTGCGAGCATTCGTTTTTTGAAATTCTCTCCAACGCCGTGGATGAGGCGCGCGAGGGACACGGCTCCGAAATCCGCACAACGGTCTACCTTGACCACAGTCTCTCGGTCGAGGACTTCGGGCGCGGCGTTCCGCTCGGTTGGAACGAAGCCGAGGGGCGGTGGAACTGGGACCTGATCTACTGCGAACTGTATGCGGGCGGCAAGTACGACAACAACTCCGAAGCCTCCGCCTACGAGTATTCGCTCGGTCTGAACGGTCTGGGCGCCTGCGCGACGCAGTACAGCTCCGAATACATGGAGGTCCACTCCTACGACGGCACGACCGAGCGCTCGATTCGCTTCTGCCGCGGCGAGGTGGACGGCGAGCTGACCGAGCGCCCGCTGACGCGCAAGGAGGCGGGGCGGACGGGAACAATCGTACACTGGAAGCCCGACCTTGAGGTCTTTACCGACATCAACATTCCCGTGGATTTCTTCGGGGACCTGTTGCGGCGGCAATCGGTTGTCAATGCGGGCATCACGTTCGTCCTGCGCGCGGAACAGGCGGACGGGACCTTTGCGGAAAGCACGTACTGCTACGCAAACGGCATCACCGACTATCTCTCCGAACTGGTCGGCGAGAACAGTCTGACCCTGCCCGTTGCGTGGCACATGGAAGCCAAGGGGCGCGACCGCGAGGACAAGCCCGAATACAAACTCAAAGCGGACATCACGTTCTGCTTCTCCAACACGGTCAGCCTGCTCGAATACTACCACAACTCCAGTTTTCTGGAGCATGGCGGCTCGCCCGACAAGGCGGTCCGGCTCGCGTTCCTCTACGCAATCGACAAGTATCTGAAGTCGGCAAATCTCTACACGAAAAACGAAAGCAAGATTACGTTCGGCGACATTGCCGACTGTCTGGCGCTGGTCATCAACAGCTTTTCCACAATGACCTCCTACGAAAACCAGACCAAAAAGGCAATCAACAACCCCTTTATCTGCGACGCGCTGAACGCGTTTCTGCGCAAGCAACTTGAAATTTACTTCATCGAAAATCCGAAAGACGCCGAGCAGATTGCCAAGCAGGTGCTTGTCAACAAGCGCAGCCGCGAATCGGCGGAAAAGGCGCGCGGCGACTTCAAAAAGAAGTTGGCGGGTTCTGTGGACGTTTCCAACCGCGTGGAGAAGTTTGTCAACTGTCGCTCAAAGGATCCCTCCCGCGCGGAACTCTACATTGTGGAGGGTGACTCCGCTCTGACCTCCTGCAAACTGGGGCGTGACGCGGAATTTCAGGCGATTATTCCGGTCCGCGGCAAGACGCTGAACTGTCTGAAATGCGACTACGCGCGCATTTTCAAGAGCGACATCATTGTGGACCTGCTCCGCGTAATCGGGTGCGGCGTGGAGGTCAAGGGCAAGGCGAAGTCCGACCTCAACTCGTTTGACCTCGCCAGCCTGCGTTGGTCAAAAATCATCATCTGCACCGACGCCGACGAGGACGGGTTCCAGATTCGGACTCTGCTCCTGACGCTGTTCTACCGTCTGCTTCCGACGCTTCTTGCGGAACACCGCGTATTCATTGCGGAATCCCCGTTGTTTGAAATTACGACCAAAGACCAGACGCTCTTTGCCTACGACGAATTTGAAAAAGCGGAAATTCTGAAAAAATTGGGGAACAAGAAATACACGCTCCAACGCTCCAAGGGCTTGGGCGAGAACGAGCCGAGCATGATGTGGCAGACAACGATGAACCCCGAGACGCGCCGTCTGATTTCGGTTTCCCCTGCTGACGCCGCCATGACCGACCGCATTTTCGACACGCTCCTCGGCGACAATCTCCCCGCGCGGAAGCAATTCATCACCGACCACGGAAGCGAATACATGAAAGACATTGACGTGTGATAAGACCTCGGGGCTCTGCCCCGAACCCTAAGACCTCAGGGCTTTGCCCCGAATCCTAAGACCTCAGGGCTTTGCCCCGAACCCTAAGACCTCAGGGCTTTGCCCCGAACCCTACTTGGGAAACTTTTGAAAAAGTTTCCCAAGACCTTTCAAAACTTCAACTAAGGGGGATTTTCCCCCTTTCTTTTTGTGGCACTGTTTCTTCTGTAGCCGTATACGCTCTACGAATTCCGGCTGCTCCGAGCCAAATCCCGTCGAGCGGGATTTGGACAGCGGCTTGCCGCTTCTCTCCGCTACCGGATAGAAAAAGTTCAGGTTAGTTGGTGACTGGTAATATGATATTTTATATGAGTGCCGAGATTCCGCCTGCGGGCACCCCTGCGGGGTTCGACGGGGCGCCGCAGGCGTTTGCTCTGAAATGACACAGATGGTAGCCACATAGTAAGATATAATCTAAAAGTTGGTAGAGTTACTTTGGTTCGTTACTTGAATACAGTTACTTTATAAACCCCAATATTTATAACCCACCTAACAAACAGCCCACTATGTCATTCTGAGCGGAGCGGCATGACGGTCAAAATGGCGAACAATACAGCCCTTATTCGCCGCGGAGTCGAACCCCGCAGGGGCGCCCGCAGGCGGAATCTCGGCACTATGTAAAATGTCTATCATAACAGACATCAACTAACCTGAACTTTTTCTATCCGGTAGCGGAGAGAGGCGACAGCCGTGCCAATTCCGTTGACGGAATTGGTCTCGGAGCAGCCGGAATTCGCAGAGCGTATACGGCTACAAAAAACAGAACAACTAAAACATAGGGGTAAATTCCCCCCTTAGTTAAAGTTTTGAAAGTTCTTAGAAAACTTTTTCAAAAGTTTTCTAAGTGGGTTTGGGCAAAGCCCAAGGTCTTAGGTTTGGGGCAAAGACCCAAGGTCTTAGGCTTGGGACAGAGTCCCAAGGTCTGTTTTTCATCGTTTTTCATGGGAGAATCACGCAACGTTCAGAAAAGGGCGGTATAATGTAGAGTAGAGATTTCATACCCAAAGGAGGATTGCAAATTGCTTTCTCTGAGAAACATTACAAAGGAGTACCCGACGGGCGATACCAAGGTGCAGGCACTACGAGGAATATCGCTGGACTTCAGGGAGAACGAGTTCGTCTCGATTCTCGGACCGTCCGGATGCGGAAAAACCACCCTGCTGAACATCATCGGCGGACTGGACCAGTACACCTCGGGTGACCTTGTCATCAACGGCATTTCCACCCGCCGCTATACCGACGCGGACTGGGATACTTACCGAAACCATTCCATCGGCTTCGTGTTCCAAAGTTATAACCTCATCCCGCACCAGACCGTGCTTGCAAACGTCGAACTGGCGCTGACGCTTTCGGGCGTCTCCAAGCGTGAGAGACGGCGGCGCGCGGTTGAAGCGCTCAAACAGGTCGGACTTGCCGCACAGATTCATAAGAAACCGAACCAGATGTCGGGCGGGCAAATGCAACGCGTCGCCATCGCGCGGGCGCTTGTCAACGACCCCGAAATTCTGCTTGCGGACGAGCCGACCGGCGCGCTCGATACGCAGACAAGCATCCAGGTTATGGAGATTCTGCGGAGCATCTCCAAAAAGAAACTCATCATCATGGTTACCCATAATCCCGACCTCGCGCGGCGCTATTCAAGCCGCATTATCAAGGTTCTGGACGGGCAGGTCGTCGGAGACAGCCGTCCCTACCGAGCGGGAGAGAAATCCGCACCCGCGCCGGTTCTCGGGCTGTTCCGCAAAAAGAAACGGTCCATCCTTGCCATCGACCCCGACGAGGCGCGGCGCGCGCAGTTCGGCGGACTGGGCGGCAAAAAGCGCTCCGCCACGGGCAAAAAGAAACGCTCCATGTCGTTCTTCACCGCCCTGTCGCTTTCGCTGAACAACCTCATGACCAAAAAAGGTCGCACCTTTATGACCTCCTTTGCAGGCTCCATCGGCATCATCGGCATTGCGCTGATTCTCTCGGTGTCCTCGGGCGTGAACACCTACATCGATTCGGTTCAGCGCGACACACTGGCAAGTTACCCGATTGAATTGCACGCCGAATCGGTCGACCTGACCGCACTGGTCAACACGCTGATGAAATCAAACGGCGACGACGCGCACGACCACGACCGCAACAAGGTCTACGAAAGCATCGTGCTGGCACAGCTGATGAACGCGCTCGGCTCCACGGGGACCGAATCGAACGACCTGACGACGTTCAAAAAGCATCTGGAAAGTTCGGAGGAGTTCGCCAAATACCTCTCCGCCATCCGCTATCAGTACGATTTCAACTGGAGTATCCTGGTCCGTGAGGGCAACGAAATCGGCTCCGACGCGGGAAAGGTCGTCAAGTCCGACGTGACCGCGTGGCTCTCGGGCATGAGCGGTTCGACCGGCACTTCGCAGTCCCCCTACAGCAGTATGATGGGGTCGTCGATGGGCGGCTTTAACGTCTGGTCCGAAATGCTCTCCCCGCTGGACAAGAACGATACCAACCTCGTCTCCTCGCTTGTGCGCGAAAAGTACGAGTTGATTGACGAGGGCGGCAGATGGCCCGAAGCGGCAAACGAGGTGGTCCTGATTGTGGACGAGCATAACGAAATCAGCGACCTCGCGCTCTTTGCCCTCGGCTTGCGGACCGAAGAGGAAATGAACAAAGTGCTGTTTGCCGCGATGAACGGCGAGAACGTGGACCTCTCCGACCGCAAATCGTGGACCTACGAGGAAATCAAGCAGATGCGCTTCCGCCTCCTGCTCGCCTCGGAATGCTACAAAAAGAACGCCGACGGGACCTACACCGACCTTTCGGCAAGCGACAGCGGGCTGGAGACGCTCTACGGTGATGCGGACCGCGGCTTTACGCTACGCGTTGTCGGTATCGTCCGCCCGACCGATGACGCGACCGCCGCGTTCATGTCGGGAAGCATCGGCTACACTTCCGCGCTCGCCGACGAAGCAATGGCGCGGACGCAGAAACTCGGAATGCTCGACGAGCAGAAGAACTCCCCCGACATCGACATCATCACGGGTCAGCCTTTCAAGAGCGACAAGGTGATTACCGAGGAGCAGAAGCGGACTGCGATTCACAACTACCTCGCGTCCCTCTCCGAGGCGGAAGCCAAGCAGTTCCTCTGCCGTGTACTGGCACCCGAGCCGTCCGAGGAGCAGATAGCCGCCAAGGTTACGGAAATTAACGCCTACCCCGAAGCCGCTCTGCGGCAGATGCTGTCCTCCGTTCTGGAATCGTTCGGTCAGGATGGACTCACGGTGGACATGATAATGGCAAACCCGCAGATGAAAGCGATGGCGGTTCAGGCAATCGCGCAGGCGATGGTACAGGAGGAGTTGAACCAGGCAGCGTTCGGTGACAAGTCGGTTGCCGAGATGGAAGCGATGTTGACCTCTGCGCAGGTAAACACGCTATACGAGGAAGACGAGATTCCGCACGACTACTCCAAGTCGACCTATCAGAAGAATCTCGCGCTGTTGGGCGATGTGAATTCCGACACACCCTCCGCGATTTACCTTTACGCCGCGACCTTTGAGGACAAGGACGAAATCAGCGCTTTGATTGACGCTTACAACGCGACGGTGGAGGAATCCAAAAAGATTTCCTACACCGACTATGTGGGGCTTCTGATGTCCTCGGTGACGACGATTGTGAACGCGATTTCCTACGTTCTGATTGCGTTCGTTGCGATTTCTCTGGTGGTTTCGTCGATTATGATCGGCATCATCACCTACATTTCGGTTCTGGAACGGACCAAAGAGATTGGCATTCTGCGCGCGATTGGTGCATCAAAGAAAGACGTTGGGCGTGTGTTCAACGCGGAGACGTTAATCGTCGGCTTTGTGGCGGGCGTCATCGGCATTGTTATCACGCTCCTGCTCAATCAGGTTGTCAACGTGATTCTATTCCACTTCACGGGCATTGCGGGGCTTCGCGCGGTGTTGCCCGTCGGTGCGGCAATCATTCTGGTTGCCATCAGCATGTTCCTGACGTTCATTGCGGGGTTGATTCCCTCCGGCTTTGCCGCGAAGAAGAACCCTGTAGAGGCTTTACGGAGCGAGTAAAGAAAAGACCTCGGGGCGTTGCCCCGAACCCTACTTAGGGGACTTCTTCAGGAGAAGTCCCCTAAGAACCCTCAAGACCTTCAACTAAGGGGATTTCTACCCCTTTCTTTTTATTGTGCGGATTCCCGTGTAGCCGTTTACGCTCTACGCATTCCGGCTGCTCCGAGCCAAATCCCGTCGAGCGGGATTTGGGCAACGGCTTGCCGTTTCTCTCCGCTACCGGATAGAAGTGGTAGAAAGATAGTTGCTGACTTGGCAGAACGACCCGTGTGTCGTTCCGGATTGGTTGAAAGTTACTTTATAAACCCAAATACTTATAACCCACCTAACAAACAGCCCACTGTGTCATTTCAGAGCAAACGCCTGCGGCGTTCCGTCGAACCCCGCAGGGGCGCCGGCAGGCGGAATCTCGGCACCCACGCAAGGCATTATCGCGAGTCAACAAGTATTTTTTAACCGAAAAGGAACGACACGCGGGTCGTTCCTTTTCTCTATTTTCAGCCACAAGTTTTACTTCAAGATAACGTTTTCATCGCCCAAGAGGTCGCGGAACTGCTTCAGAACGTAATCATCGATGGACAGACCCGCGTGACTGAAATCGTATTGTTTCGTGCTTGCGTCGTAGATGGCGAGCGGGAACGGTCCGTCGAAAATCTCCGCGAGGGCGCGGGTTTTGACCCAAATCGGTCCCGTTCGGTCGGGGACCCGCAGGAACAGGCGTTTGGGGTGTTGCGGGACAGGCGCGGCGGAAGTTGCGGGAGAAGCGGCGGGCGGGGTCCCCTGCCCCTCGGTGGAGCGGGCGGGAGACGGCGCTGGCGCTTTTTCCGCCGGCTCGCGGAACGACGCGTTGTCGGTCAACTCCTCCATGCGGTTTACCAGAATCTTCGGCGGCTCGTCCTCGCGCAGGGAGACGGTCCCCGTGACCGACACGGCGAGGTCCGTGCGCACCAGATGCGCGCTCTCCGCAAACTGCCGCGCGAAAACCACGCATTCGATTTCGCCGTACTGGTCCTCCAGACGGAAGAACGCCATGCGGTCCCCGCTCTTCGTGTTTTTCAGCGTCACGCCGGTTATCATACCCGCAACCGTCACGCGTTGCTTTTCCTGCGGCGCGGCGTCCTCCCCCGTCAGGTCGGTAATCGGCATAGGAGACAACAATTTCAGATGCTTACTGTAACTGTCAAGCAGTTGCCCCGAGAAAAACATTCCCGTTGCCTCGCGCTCCATGAGCAGTTTTTCGCGCGGGGAGAGGTCCGGCAGGGGCGGATAGTCAAACATCTGCTCCTTTTCCCCCGCGGGGTTGGCAAGCATGGAGAACATATCCAGTTGCCCCGCAATGTTGTTCCTCCCCTTTTCGGCGGCTTGGTCGATGATGCGCTCATACGACGCGAGCAGGCGACTGCGGAACACGCCGAGGCGGTCAAAGGTCCCCGCCTTGATGAGCGCTTCCACCATGCGTTTGTTGAGGGTTCCCGCATCCATGCGGTTGATAAAGTCCTCAAACGATGCGAATTTTCCGCGCCTGCGCTCGTCCAGAATCTGTTCGAGGAACTGCCGCCCCACGTTGCGGATGGCAAGCAGACCGAAGCGGATATTCCCGTCCGTCACTGCGAATTCCACGCGGCTTTCATTGATGTCCGGAGGCAGAACGCGGATTCCGCGCCCCGTGCATTCCGCGATATACTCGGCGACTTTGGTCTGGTTGCCGAGGACGCTGGTCAGGAGGGCGGAAAGGTATTCGCATGGATAATGCGCTTTGAGATACGCGGTCCGATAGCACAGCACGGCATAAGCCGCCGCATGGGATTTGTTGAACGCGTAGTTTGCGAAACTCTCCATATCCGCAAAGAGTTTCTCCGCCACCGCCGCCTCCACGCCGCGTTCCACCGCACCTGCAACGAAAGTTTCCCGCTCCGCCATCAGCACGGCGGCTTTCTTTTTGGACATTGCGCGGCGCACGACATCGGCGTGTCCGAAGGTATATCCCGCGACCTCGCGGAAAATCTGCATGACCTGCTCCTGATAGACCACGCATCCATAGGTAGAGCGCAGAATCGGCTCGAGCAGTGGCGTGGCGTAGGTCACCTTTTCGGGATGGTGGCGACACTCGATAAAGGTAGGAATGGAGTCCATCGGTCCCGGGCGGTAAAGCGCAATGGCGGCGATGATGTCGTCGATGCGCTCGGGAACCAGATTCATCAGCATCTGCCGCATGCCGCCCGATTCCAACTGGAACACGCCCGAGGTTTTCCCCGATGCGATGAGCCGATAGGTTGCCGCGTCATCCTGCGGCAGTTTTTCCAAATCGAAGTCTTTCTCTTTTTCCCGAATCTGGGTCTCCGCATCGTGCAGGATGGTCAGGTAGCGAAGTGCGAGGAAGTCGAATTTCAGAAGTCCGAGTTTTGCCACAGTGTCCATGTCGTACTGCGTGACGACAGTCCCGTTGCTCAGCGCAAGCGGCACGTATTCCGCCACACGCTTATCGGTGATGACGATACCAGCCGCATGAATCGAGACGTTGCGCGGCATCCCCTCAAGCGTCATGGCGGTATCAATCAGTTTCTTCACGCTCGCCGACCCCTCGTACAACTTCTTCAGTTCCGGCAGTTTGAGCGCCATGGACAGCGTGACGTTCGGTTCCTGCGGCACCGCGCGCGCAACCGCGTCCACGTCGCCGTAGGGCATTCCGAGCGCCCGGCCGACGTCGCGTACGGCGGCTCTTGCGGCGAGGGTTCCGAACGTAATGATTTGCGACACGTGGTCCTGCCCGTAGCGCCGTGCGACGTAATCGATGACCTCGTCGCGACGGTTATAGCAGAAGTCCACGTCAATATCCGGCATACTCACCCGCTCGGGATTGAGAAAGCGCTCAAAGAGCAGGTCAAAGCGGAGCGAGTCAATGTCGGTGATTCCGAGCGCGAACGCGACAAGGCTTCCCGCACCCGAGCCTCTCCCGGGTCCCACGGGGATGTCCTGCGACCGCGCGTAGTTGACATAGTCCTGCACGATGAGAAAGTAGTCCTCGTAGCCCATCTGCAGAATGACCGACAACTCATACTCCAGTCGCTCGCGGTATTCGCTCTCCGGATGCTCCGCAAAGGTAATATGCCCTTTTTTCACGCGTTCCGCAAAGCCCGTCTCGGTGCGCTCGCGGAGGTAAGTCCGCGCGTCTTTCCCTGCGGGACACGGGAATTTCGGCAGGTAGGTGGTATCAAAATCAAAACTGACCTCGCACCGTTCGGCAATCCGTCGGGTATTTTCCAGCGCCTCAGGGTACGCCTTGAACGTCATGGTCATCTCGTTATTATCCTTGAGGTAGAACTCGTCGGTTGCGAACGCGGCGGGGCGCCCCATATCGGTTGTGGTATTGGTCTGGATACACATCAGGACTGCCTGTGCGTTTGCGTCCTGTCGGCGCAGGTAGTGGCAGTCGTTGGTGGCGACCAGCGGCAGGTCACAGTCCTTTGCGAGGTCGACCAACATGGGAAGCATGGTGCGTTGTTCCGCCAGACCGTGGTCCTGAATTTCGATATAGAAATGCTCGGGACCGAAAATTTCGGCGTAGCGCAACGCGGTCTCTTTTGCGCCCTTATAGTTTCCCTTTGCGAGTTGTTTCGGAATCTTCCCGCCAAGGCAGGCGGACAGTGCAATCAGCCCGCCGTGGTAGCGGCGCAGCAGTTCCTCGTCCACGCGGGGTTTATTATAAAAGCCCTCGGTAAAGGATAACGACACCATTTCCGAAAGGTTTCGGTAGCCCTCGTTATTCTCGCAAAGCAGGACAAGATGGTCGGCGTAGCCGTCGGCGCCCGCGCTCTTTTCAAATCTGGAGGAATGCGCGACGTAGACCTCGCACCCGATGATGGGTTTGATGCCCGCGTTTTTGCACGCCTGCCAGAATGCGACCGCGCCGTACATGACGCCGTGGTCGGTAATTGCCACTGCCTCCTGTCCGCACTCCTTGACTCTTGCGGGGATGTCCGTGATTCGGCACGCGCCGTCCAGCAGGCTATATTCGCTATGCAAGTGCAAATGCACAAATCCGTTCATACATCCTCCTATAAGACCTTGGGGCTTTGCCCCAAACCCTACTTAGGGGACTTCTTAAGGAGAAGTCCCCTAAGAACCTTCAAGACCTTCCCTGCAATTGGGTTTATGTCTTTATCTTTACGTTGTACAGATTTTGAATGTAGCCATATTCCGTGCTACGAATTCCGGCTGCTCCGAGCCAAATCCCGTCCGGCGGGATTTGGGCGACTATCGTCTCTCTCCGCTACCGGATAGAAATGGTAAGACCTCGGGGCGTTGCCCCAAGCCCCACTTAAAAACTTCTTGAAAGAAGTTTTTAAGGATTTCAAGAACTTTAACCAAGGGGGATTTTCCCCCTATCTTTGAGTGGTACTGATTTTTCTGTAGCCGTTTACGCTCTACGAGTTCCGGCTGCTCCGAGCCAAATCCCGTCCGGCGGGATTTGGACAACTATCGTTTCTCTACGCTACCGGATAGAAATGGTTCAGGTTAGTTAATGATTGGGGCGGAACGACACGCGGGTCGTTCCCTACGGATTACGCCCCTGCAAAGTGCGTAACCCGTCAATAACAAAACGTTGTAGGGAATAACCCATGTGTCGTTCCGTTTCGGCTGAATGTTACTTTTTGACTGCTTATATTATATCGAGTGCTATATGCTATGGCAAACAGAATCTCCAAAAGTCAGTGGCACTATGTTCGCACTCTGTACGTCTTGGTGAAAAGGTTTGCGGGAGTCCGGAGGGCTGACGGTCGCTTTGCGACCGTCAGTAGCGAAGCGTTGCGTTCCTTAAAAGCCCCCTTTGGCGCGTCCTCCGCATCCCTCCGCCTCCTCCAGAAGGCGCTTGAGACGGTGGTTCAAGCCGGACTTCGTGATGGGCGGGTTGTGAAGTGCGCAAAGTTCCTCAAGGGAGATTTCAGGGTTCTCCTCGCGCAGAGCGGCGGTCTCCTGTACCCCTGCGGGAAGCCCCGAAAGCCGACCGCTTCGGCGCAGAGCACGGATGGCATCCACCTGCCGCATCGCCGCCGTCACGGTTTTTGAGATGTTCTTCGTCAGGCAGTTCGTCGCGCGGTTTTCCTCGCCGCGGAGTTGCCGTTCAAAGCGGACGTTCATCAACTCCATCGCGACCCGTCCCGCGCCGCAAAGCGTGAGCAGGTCCTCAACCGAGGTCCCGTCCTTATAGTAAAGCCCCGTCCCGTTCTCGCGCGCAACGGTACGTGGCGGGTAGCCGCATTCCGCAAGCACCGCCGTAACGAGCGGCAGATACGCGGGGACCCGCAGGAAAAACTCCAGATGGATGGACCTGTGCGGGTCGTTGACCGTCCCCGCTGACAGGAACGCCCCGTGCAGGAACGCCGACGGACACCCCTCACAGCCGCCCGTCAGGCGCTCCGACGCGTCGGATTGCTCCCGCATAACGTGCAACAGTTTCACAGCGGCGGGAGAGGAAAAGACCGCAAGGCGACTCCCGCGCGGAAGCGGTTGGCGCGCAAAGGTCACGCCCCGCCCGAACTGTGCGCGGAAAACCTCTTCTGCATAATCGGTACATGCCTCCGACGGAAACCGCGCGGTGACGGTCTTGTCCTCCGCTTCCGCGCCGAGCAGCAACCCCGCTGCAAGTGCCCGCCGACAGCAGGGCTTTTTCGGAATTCCCTCGTACAACTCGTCCCGCACCTCGTCGGCAAAACTCATTTTGCCTCGCTCTCCTCTTTCCGGCAAACCTCACCAATCAGCGGATGTCTGCCGCAGGAGCGCGACTTCGATTCGGTGCAGAAGCAGTACGGCGCGTGCGCCTCGCATTTCGGCACCAGAAACGCCTTCAACTCGGGCGCGACCTCCAGAACCGCCTTCACCATCTCCCGTGCAAGCGCACGGATTTCCCACTGCGCGCAGGCGCAAAGGCGCTCGTTGGAGAAGTGGATCAGTTCCCGCAGATTCATCTTGACGCAGATTTCGGTACAGCAGGCATTCGGCAGCAGCATCCGCGCGTCCTCGGCGGGAACCCCCGTTTCCACCAATCGGCGGTAGGCGCTCTGAATCGTTTCCACCGTCTCGCGGTAGAGCGCCGCCGTCTGCGGGTCTTTCTTCACGCTTGCGGGCGTGACGTATTCAAACCCGTCCTCCACGCAGTAGCGCTGACTCCGCTGTGCGAAACTCGCCATGCGGTGGCGGACCAACTGATGGGTCAGCGCACGGCTCACACCCTTGATGCGGAACGTGAAATCGGCGAATTCCAACACGCTGTGATGCCCGCTTTTGTAGCAATGGCGCATGATTCTGCCGTCGGTCGGCTGACTGTCGTAGCAGGTGGTTGCCGCTTCCTCGATTGCGGCAACGGGATTCGTTGTGTAATTGATGAGTTTGACTTCCATGACTTCTCCTTTATGTTCCGTATTCCTTGTTTTTTCTTTATCTTTTCATCGGAATCCGACGGTGCGGACCTCGCATTCAAGCCGATAGCCCGTCTCGCGTTCGACCCGTTCGCGAATCAGCGCAATCAACTCCGCAACGTCCCGTGCGGTTGCGCCGCCCATGTTGACGATGAATCCCGCGTGTTTGTGCGACACCTCCGCGCCGCCGATTCGCGTTCCTTTCAGCCCGCAATCCTCAATCAGTTTGCCCGCAAACGCCCCCGGGGGATGGCGGAAAATGCTCCCCGCGCTCGGCAGGTCGATGGGTTGGGTCCGTCTCCGCCTTTCGCGGAATTCCTCCATGCGGGCGCGGATTGCGCCGGGGTCGTCTTCCCGCATGCGCAGACCCGCGCCGAGCAGAACGTAGCGTTTATCCCGTTCGTAAATGCTTGTACGGGTTCCGAATCCCTGCTCCGCGCCGACAAAGCGTCCCGTTTTCCCTGTTTCGCAGTCGTACCACTCGGACCATTCGGTCACGTCCGCCATGCAGCCGCCGAACGCGCCCGCATTCATGAACACGCCGCCGCCGACCGTCCCCGGGATGCCCTGTGCGAATTCCAGACCCGAAAGTCCCGCGCGCAACGTCTCTCCCGCAAGCGCGGGAAGCGGAACGCCCGCCGTGACGGTAACGGTATTCCCCGCCCATTCCGTCGCGCGGAGGTTGCGGGTAAAAATCATCAGCCCCGTATAGATTCCGTCCGGAAAGAGCAGATTGGAGCCGTTTCCAACGACCTCAAACGGGATTTCCTCCCGCCTTGCGAGGTCAAGGCAGGTCAGCAGTTGCCCTCTCGTTTGCGGGAACAGCGCCAACCTTGCAATTCCGCCGATGCGGAACGAGGACAGCGGCGCCAACGGGCAATTCTCCTCTGTCGGTATCCCGTTTTCCGCGAACCAGTCCGCCTGCATTCCCTCACCCCCTCGCGCAACGTCCATCCACTTTATATTATACTCTATTCCCCCAAAAATTGCAATACCATTCTGCGCAATTCTACGAAAAAGGGGAAAGAAGACCTTGGGGCGTTGCCCCAAACCCCATTTAAGAGACTTTTTGAAAAAAGTCTCTTAAAAATCTCCAAAAACTTTCACCACAGGGCGGGATTCCGTAGGGAATCCCGCCCTGTGGTGAAATTCTTGAAGGTCCTTAGGAAACTTCTTTTAAGAAGTTTCCTAAGTAGGGTTCGGGGCAACGCCCCGAGGTCTTCCTACCTCTTTATCGTAAAAATGCGATGCCCCATGCCGTCTTGGGAGACGACGCAGAAGGTGAAAGTCGCAGGGAGGGCGACCGTTTCCTCCGCCGTGCGCAGGATGAGATAGCCATCGGTTTCGTACCACTGCCCGAGGCGGAGCAGGTCAAGGTATTCCTCAAGGGTCAGACGGGAACGCTCCATCACCTGCGCGTGCGGGGCGCCGACATACCGCAAATGCCACGGCTCGTAGTCAAAGCCCGTCACCTCCGCTTTCCCGATTGGGTATCGGATGACAAAGCCCTCCTCGGCGCAGGTCCGATTGACCAACCGCCCCGCGCGTGATTTCAGAAAGGATTTGCCGCCGCAACCGCGGATGCAGACGTCAAGCGCCAACCCGATTTCATGCTCGCTCTCTCCGGGGCGCGCCGCAATCGCTTCTCCGCTCGCCTCCAGTTCCGCGCGTTGTTCCGCATCGTCCCGATACGCGCTGAGAATCAGGAGCCGCTCCCCCGTTTTCGCTTCCACGCGTCCGCGAAGCGCTTCAAATGCCGCGCGGGTATCGGCGGTCATGCTCCAGCCGTCCGCTTCGGTCACATCGGGCGAAAAGGACGCATCAATCGGGTGGTTTCGGTTTACCAGCATCAGCGTATCGGCAAAAGTAACCCGTTCGTCGGCGCGCAACTCCGCGTCGCTCGGGGTCAGCGTCTCCCCCTGCAACGTAACCGCCCGCAAATTCGGCTTTTCCGCCCTTGAAAGCGCGTAAAGGACGTGGTAACGCCAATCGCCACGCCATGTCAGCAGTCCTGCGGCAACGCCGAGCAGAAGCAGGAGCACTGCCGCGGAAATCAGCACCGCCAATCGGCGCGTTCGGTTTTTTCGGCGTTTCATACCGCAAAGCCCCCGTCCACGCCAAGGACCTGCCCCGTGATAAAGCCTGCCGCTTCCGACGCGAAGAACAGCACCGCCGCCGCGACGTCCTCGGGTTTCCCGAGCCTGCACAGCGGAGTTTCATCGCACAGTTCCGCCCGCGTTGCGGTGTCCAGCGCGCGGTTCATATCGGTATCGATGACCCCGGGTTCCACGCAATTGACAGTCACGCCCGAGGGTCCGAGTTCCTTTGCGAGCGCCATGGTCAGCCCGCGCACGCCCGCTTTGGTCGTTGAATACGCGACCTCGCAGGACGCGCCCGTTTTGCCCCACATGGAACCGACATTCACGATATATCCGCTATGCTGTTTGACCATTTGTTCTGCGGCGCGTTGGGCGCAATAGACGGCGCCGTCGAGGTTGGTTCCGCGCAGGCTCTCATATTCGCGTTCGGACAGGTCAGTGAACAGTCCGATTTTCGCGACCCCCGCGTTATTGACCAAGACGTCCAGTCGCCCTGCTTCCGCGACGATGCGGTCGATTCCCGCGCGCACTGCCGCTCGGTCCGCGACGTCAACCCGCATTCCGACAGCGCCCGTTTCCAGTTCGATTTTTTTCACGGTTTCGCTATCCGCGCTCCTGTAGAAGAAGTAGGTTCGCTCCCCTCTTTCGCAAAACGCGCGGGTACACGCCGCTCCGATGCCTCTCGTCCCGCCTGTTACCAAAACGACCATATGTTCCTCCTTTTTAAGACCTTGGGCTTTGCCCAAACCCTAAAGACCTTGGGCTTTGCCCAAACCCACTTAGAAAACTTTTGGAAAAGTTTTCTAAGAACTTTCAAAACCTTCACCAAGGGGGATTTTCCCCCTATGCTTTTGTGGCGCGAATTCTCTATGTAGCCGTTTATGTGCTACGAATTCCGGCTGCTACGAGCCAAATCCCGTCCGGCGGGATTTGTGCGGCGGCAACTGGTTGCCTTGCCTCTCTCCGCTACCGGATATAAAAAATTCAGGTTAGTTGCTGACTTAGGCGGAACGACCCGCGGGTCGTTCCGTATCGGGTGAAAGATACATTCCTGTGGTAGGTGGAGATTTATCCCCCTCATCAGCCAAGCCACCGCCTATCCGACAATCCGGACGTCTCCCTCCAAGTCGGTTCTGCGGATGGTATCACAGACAGCGTGCATTCGTTCCAGTGCGCGACCGTCGGGATGACCGTATTCGTTGCCTGCGCCGCAGGAGATGACAATCTCTTTCGGCGAAACCGCCGCGAGAAACGCCGCACTGCTTGCACTGTTTGACCCATGATGTCCCGCAATCAGCACATCCGCCCGCAGGGCGTCGGCTCCGAGACGTTGCAACAGTCTCTTTTCGGTTTTCTCTCCCGCGTCTCCCGCAAGCAGGACCCGTTTGCCGCCACACGTCAGCATCAGCACCAGTCCGCCCTCATTGTCGGCTTCCGCTTCCCCTGCAAGCGGAGACAGGACCGTCAGGGTCACGTCCACGACCGTTGAAATCTCGCCCGCCGACACGCTCCGCATCGGGACCGCTTTTCCGGTTGCATCCGCTGTACGAATCAGCGCGTCATAGGAATCGTTTGAATCCGCCGCGCCGTTGGTCCAGATTTCGCGGACCGGAAACGCACGGAGAACCGCGTCTCCGCCGCCGATATGGTCCTCGTCCGGATGTGTGAAAATTATCAACGCGAATTCGCGGATGCCCATCTGTCGCAGATGCTCGCACAAAGTCTCCTGCGCGTTCTCGGGACCCGCGTCAATCAGAATGTTCCCGCTGTCGGTCCGAATCAGCGTTGCGCTCCCCTCGCCGACATCCAATGCCAAAATCTGCGACGTCCCAACCGTTCCGGACGTGCGGTCAATCAGATGATAAATCAACGCCGCAACGACCAACAGCACTGCCGCCGCAATTGCCGCTATCCGTTTTTTCCGCAAACCGAACATCCCCCCAGACTCTTTCCCTTATTATACCAGATTCGGGCAGGATTTGCAAGTATCGCCGTGCAGTTTTCGCTCTTTTTTCTCATGATACCACACAAAAATGACTATCCGATGATAAATCTCCCCTTTTTTTCACCTTTTCTCTTGCATTTTCCGCCGGATTGGTATATAATATTGAGTAGGATTCGTTCGGACAAAAGAAAGGATATGAATATGGCAGAAGAATGTACGCATAATTGTGAAAGTTGTTCCGCAGACTGCTCCTCCCGAAGCAAGGGAGGAAAGGAAAGCCTGCTGATTCCCGCAAATCCCGCAAGCGAGGTCAAACATATTATCGGTGTTATGAGCGGAAAAGGCGGCGTTGGAAAATCGCTTGTGACCTCCATGCTCGCGGTCCTGCTCCGTCGCGAGGGATTCCGCGTGGGCATCATGGACGCGGATATTACGGGACCGTCTATCCCGAAAGCATTTGGGGTCCACAACGTGCGGATTTACGGTGACGACAACGGCATGATTCCCCCCGCAACCACAACGGGAATCGACATGATTTCGGTCAACCTGCTCCTCGGAGAGGATGAAACACGCCCCGTCATCTGGCGCGGCGCCATGATTTCCGGCGTGGTTCAGCAATTCTGGAAAGACACCATCTGGAATGAGGACGTCCTGCTGGTCGACTGCCCGCCCGGGACAGGTGACGTACCGCTGACGGTATTCCAGTCCATGCCGCTTGACGGCATCATCATCGTTTCCAGTCCGCAGGACCTTGTTTCCATGATTGTCAGCAAAGCAGCCAACATGGCAACCATGATGAACATCCCCGTACTCGGATTGGTGGAAAATATGTCCTACGCCAAATGTCCCGACTGCGGCAAGGAAATCAAGGTATTCGGCGAGAGCCACATTGAGGAGGTCGCCGAAAAATTCGGCTACGACCTTTTGGGGCGGATTCCGCTTGACCCCAAACTCTCGGCGCTCGTGGACCGCGGCATGATTGAGTTGATGGAAAACGATTATCTGGACGAAGCCTGCAAGACCGTTATCGAAAAACTCGGCTTGAAGCAAGATTAAACAACAAAAAAGCGTTCACCTTTCGGTGAACGCTCAGATTACTGACAAAGGTCTCAGGACTCTCGTTCTGAGACCTTTGTCAGTAATCTGGAGGGGGATAATCCCCCTTGCTTAAAGTTCTTGAAATCCTTGAAATTGGATTGCAAGCAATCCAATTTTAACTTCATTTCAAGAAGTTTTTAAGCAGGGTTCGGGGCGGCGCCCCGAGGTCTTAGGGCTTGGGGCAAAGCCCCAAGGTCTTACCACTTCTATCCGGTAGCGGAGCGAGCGGCGGTAGCCGCTTTTCCAATCCCGCTGGACGGGATTGGACGCGGAGCAGCCGGAATTCGTAGTGCGTATACGGCTACAAAAAGCAGTATCACATAAAGAAAAGGGGGAATATCCCCCTTAGTTAAAGTTCTTGAAATCCTTGAAATTGGATTGCAAGCAATCCAATTTTAACTTCATTTCAAGAAGTTTTTAAGCAGGGTTCGGGGCGGCGCCCCGAGGTCTTAGCCCCGAGGTCTTCATTCCCAGTCTTTCAGTATTCTGTACGGCACGCGGCGCGCGTCGAAGCGGTAGTGCGCGGTCACCGTCGCCAAGGGTAAATAGTCCGCCTCCTCCGCCGCTTTCGCGCTGTGATGAATCACAAGCGGGATACCGTCTGCATTTTTGCGGTCGGAAATCATGCCAATGTGCCTGTCATCCCGAAAAATCACAATGTCCCCCGCCTGCCATACCTCGGGGTCCGTCTTGTCAATGGAAAGACTCTCCGCATAGCGTGAGAAGAAAACGTGCAGATTCACCACACGACGGTAATCAATGTTTTTGTCCCGCACGGTGACTTTCGGATATGCCGACGGATGCGCCGCAATGTCCGCGTCCACCATGTCGCGGAGCGAATACCCCGCCGCACGGAATGCCTGCCAAATCACGTCCGTGCAGGCGCCCGCTGTCATCGGCGGGTAACCCTTGACATACGACGCATCGTAAACGGGGTTCGCCTCTACCGCCGCACGCGCACCCAGAACAAAATCCTCCGTGTCGGAAAGCCCGTTCCGGTTGCGGTCATCGTTCGGCAAAAGCAACGGGACCAACATGACGGCAAGCATCAAAAGCGTTGCGCCGACCACCGCAAACGAGCAAAGGTGTTTTTTGAGAAATCGAAACGGTTTCATGCGTTCCTCCGTTTTTTCTTTCATTGTACCATATCCATCCCCGCATTGCAATCGTTTTTTTCCGAATTTCACATTATTTTACAATTTCCGACCGCGCGCAAACGCGCCGGACGCCGCCCAATACACGAATACCGCTGAAAAATGGTATACTATTCTTAATCACATCAAAATCGGAGGAACGCCGCATGAAACATACCAAACTGCGCAAGCATATGACCTCGGCGCAGATTATCATCCTCGGCTTTGCCGCGTTGGTCCTGTGCGGGGCGCTCCTGCTGATGCTCCCCATCGCATCACAAAGCCGCACGGTCACCCCGTTTCACGAAACGCTCCTGACCGCCACCTCCGCCTCCTGCGTCACGGGGCTGGTTGTCCGCAGTACGGGCGCGCATTGGTCCCTGTTCGGACAAATCGTCATCCTGTTCCTGATTCAAATCGGCGGGCTTGGCGTCATTACCGTCGCGCTCTGCTTCGTGCGGCTGTCGGGACGGAAAATCTCGCTCTTCCAGCGCAGCGCCATGCAGGATTCCATCTCCGCGCCGCAGGTCGGCGGCATCGTCCGCATGACCTCGCTCATTCTGCGCGGGACACTCCTCACCGAGGGCGCAGGCATGGTGCTTCTCCTGCCGTCTTTCTGCCGCCGCTTTGGCGCAAAAGGCATTTGGTATGCGCTGTTTCATTCGATTTCGGCGTTCTGCAACGCGGGCTTTGACCTCTTGGGAACCGCCGCCGACCCCTTCCCATCGGTCACCGCCTTCCGCACGGACCCGCTCGTCTGTGTCACGTTCGCCCTGCTGATTCTCATCGGCGGCATCGGCTTCCTGACATGGGAGGACATCGCCACGCACCGCCACCGTATCGGTCGCTACCGCCTGCAAAGCAAACTCATTCTCACGGTCAGCGCCGTGCTGATTGCATTCCCCACACTGTATTTCTTTTTCTTTGAATTCACGGACGGGACCGTCGGTCAGCGCTTGCTTGACGCGTTCTTTCAGGCGGTCACGCCCCGCACGGCGGGGTTCAACACAGTCAATCTCGCCGCGATGCAGGGCGCTTCGCGCGCCATCATGGTGGTGCTGATGTTGGTTGGCGGTGCCTCCGGCTCAACCGCGGGCGGCATGAAGATGAACACCGTTGGAGTGCTGTTCGCCAACGTGGGCGCAATTTTCCGCCGCAGAAACGAAGTGGAAGCCTTTGGCAGGCGAATTGACCCCGCAACGGTCCGGCAGGCGGCGGCAATCGCGACGATGTATCTGACGCTGTTTGTCGGCGGCGGAATTGCCATCAGCGCAATCGAAGGATTGCCAATCGGGACCTGCCTCTACGAATCCGCCTCGGCGGTTGCGACGGTGGGGCTGACGCTCGGCATCACCCCCTCTCTCGGTGTGGCTTCCCAGTTGATTCTGACGGTACAGATGTATCTCGGCAGGGTCGGCGGGCTGACGTTGATTTACGCGGCGCTTGCCAACCCCGACACGACCCCCTCCCGTCTGCCGCAGGAAAAGGTTTCGGTGGGGTAACGAAAGGAGTTTACGCTTTATGAAAACAATTCTTTTAATCGGACTCGGGCGCTTCGGTCGGCACATTGCCGAGGAGTTGAACAAGATGGGACACGAGGTAATGGCGGTTGACGAAAACGAGGAGCGCGTGAATGCGGTCCTGCCTTTGGTCACGAACGCGCAGATTGGTGACAGCACGAATCCCGCGTTTCTGAAGTCGCTCGGGATTGCGAACTTTGACGTTTGCATTGTAACCATCGGCGGCAATTTCCAGAACTCTCTGGAAACGGCGTCTCTTCTCAAGGAGATGGGGGCAAAATTCGTGGTTGCGCGCGCCGAACGGGATGTGCAGGAGAAGTTCCTGCTCCGCAACGGTGCGGACGAGGTGGTTTACCCCGAAAAACAACTCGCGAAATGGGCGGCGATTCGCTACAGTTCCAATCATCTTTTGGACTACATTGACCTCGGCGGTGACCACGCGATGTTTGAAGTGATGGTCCCCTCCGCGTGGGTCGGCAAATCCGTTGGAGAGTTGGACATCCGTCGGCGCTTCAACATCAACATCATGGCGGTGAAGCAGGACGACAAGTTGGACATCTCCATCTCCCCCGCCACGCTTCTGACCGGTCGCCAGACTCTCCTCGTTCTGGGAGACTACGCCTCTGTGAAAAAGTGCTTTAAGATGTAAAATGGTCTCGGGGCAGGGGGAAGACCTTGGGGCTTTGCCCCAAACCCTAAGACCTCGGGGCGCCGCCCCGAACCCTGCTTAAAAACTTCTTGAAAGAATAAAGACTTTCTATTTAGCTATTCAAAATTATAAACCAACACGATATAGATTTGAGAATATTTATATAAATGGACCGGAAAAATATGATGAGTATTTGACACATATTTATGGGGATTGGAGACAAATTCCGCCGGAAGATAAACGACACGGTGCGCACTCATATTTATATGTGGATTTGGATCATTCATATAAGGATAAGAGTGATGAGTAAAGGAGGGGATTTTTATGAGCCTATACGATAATGAACAATACATGGAAGATGTGCGCTATGTTGCACAACTTAACCTACCGTGGGAGAAATTGCAAAACAATAGTATCATGCTTTCCGGTGCAACTGGAATGATTGGCAGTTTTTTGGTTGATGTGATTCTTGAAAAAAACCAGTCTGATAATCTTAACTGTACTGTATATGCACTTGGGAGAAACGAGAAGAAAGCAAGTGAAAGGTTTAATAAACATATCGGTGATCCCCATTATAAGTTTATCCCGTATGACGTGAAAGACCCTTTAGTATGTGATGGTGTGGATAAGGTTGATTATTTGCTTCATCTTGCAGCAAACACGCATCCGATGTTGTATGCAACCGATCCGATTGGAACAATCACTACCAACATTATTGGTGTGCAGAATATGTTGGAGTTTGCGGTTAAACACAACGCTACTAGATTTGCATTTGCTTCATCGAATGAAATATATGGTGAAAATCGCGGCGATATCGAATTGTTTGATGAAAATTATTGTGGCTACATCAACTGCAATACGTTGAGAGCTGGTTATCCCGAAAGTAAACGATGCGGTGAGGCATTGTGTCAGGCATATAAAGCACAAAAGGGATTGGATGTTGTTATTCTTCGATTGACCCGATCCTATGGTCCAACAATGCTAATGTCTGATACCAAAGCAGTGAGCCAATTTGTTAAAAAAGGAATAGCAGGCGAAGACATTGTTTTAAAATCTACCGGCACCCAATATTACAGTTATACATATATGGCAGACGCTGTGAGTGGACTGCTCCATGCGTTGTTATGCGGCGAAAATGGAGAGGCTTACAACATAGCCGAAGTTCAAAGTGATATCATGCTTAAAGATCTTGCAGCGATTATTGCAGGGATTAAGGGCAGGCAAGTAGTGTTTGAGATTCCGGACGCTGTTGAAGCAACTGGGTATAGTAAAGCAACGAAAGCTCGGCTCAATGGTGAGAAACTGAAAAAACTCGGATGGATGCCTCGATACACCATCCAGACGGGGATGAAAAGAACGATAGATATTCTTGAGTCTTTAGTGGAAAGTCAAGCGAACTAAATACCAGTTAGACTGCGAAGAGCCGGGTTTGTTTATTGGTGTACATAAGTATAGTGTGGAGGAAGGGTAAGAACAGTGAAAAACTATGTTATTCTGCTTGCGGGCGGTGTTGGAAAACGAATGGGAGCGGACGTTCCCAAACAGTTTATTGAAGTTAACGGAAAGCCGATTTTTGTATATACAATTGAGAATTTTCAGAGAAATAGTCAAATAGATAAAATCGTTGTGGTATGTGTTAAAGAGTGGATGGAGCATCTACAAGATCTGGTTCAAAAGTATCGGCTTACAAAAGTTGAATGGATAATAGAGGGCGGAAAGACTGGACACGATTCTATAAAGAACGGTGTTTTCTTTTTGAAAGACAAGATGTCCGCAGACGACTATGTGGTTGTCCACGATGCGGTTAGACCCGTTCTTCCTCAAAAAGCGATTGATGAATTGCTGTGCGTAGCTCATGAAAAAGGAAATGCATCGTCATCTATTGCTTGTCATCCTCCGATTGTATATACGGAAGATTTTGAATCGGGTATTTCTGATATCGACAGAGAGCATGTAATGCTTACCGCTTCACCACAAGCATATAAATATTCTTTAGCTTTGAAGTGTTATGAGCAAGCTGAGCGGGAAAATAGAAACGACTTTACGTTTACGAGCTCATTGCTTATTCATTGTGGAGAAAGGGTTTATTTCGCAAAAGGAACAACCTGTAATATAAAAATTACACGTAAAGAGGATTTAGCATTATTCGGTGCATTGCTCAACGTGCCAGAAGAATTAATGTTTTCATAAAATAGAGAAGCATGAAAAGTAAATGTAGAAAAGGAGATAGTGATTTGAATTGTTCGGAATATTTAGTTGATTATTTAATATCACATGGTGTGACTGATGTTTTTGGATATGCCGGTGGATATATTGTCCCGTTTATGGATGCTTTATATAAGCGAAAAGATGAAATCAAAACACATGTTTGCTATAACGAACAGGGATGTGCGTTAGCCGCAGTTGGATACACTCGTACAAGTGGAAAAATTGGTGTATATTTTACAACATCTGGTCCAGGGGCAGTAAATGGACTTGGTGGACTAGCAGATGCTTGGTTTGATAGTTTCCCTGTTATGGGAATATGCGGAAATGTTCCCACCAAGGAAATGAAAGGCTTTTCTGGAATCCGTCAGAATGGATTTCAGGAGATGGATCTTGTTTCTATGACACGTAATATTACTAAGTATTCAGTAACAGCTAATACCAGTGATGGCTTTGCCGATGTGGTGAGTCGTGCTTACAATATGGCTTTATTGGGAAGAAAGGGAGGTGTTATCATTGATTTTCCGCTCGACATACAACAAGCCGATATTACTTGTCGGTAATGGAGTAAGAACCGCCGGTGCTGTAAATATGGTTCATGAATTTGCAAAAAAGACGAACATACCTTTACTTACAACCATGAATGGTGTAGATTTAGCGCAAGATGATCTACATATTGGATTTATTGGTACACATGGAAATCGTGTTGCGAATATGATTCTCAATGAGTGCGATTTGATTATAGCTGTCGGTGCACGTCTTGGACTTCGTCAGGTAGGTCAATTTCATGAAAAATTTGCGCCTCATGCCGATTTAGTTCGTTGTGACATAGATGAATATGAACTTAGCCGAAATATAAAGGAAGGCGAAAAAAAGTATCATACTGATGCACGGGATTTTATGCGTATGCTTATGGAAGAGGATGTTCCAGACTATTCTGAGTGGAAGAATCAATGTTTAAAAGCAAAGAGATTTCTTTCATCTTATGATAAGCAGATAGGTAATATGGCGGTCGAGAAGATATCCGAACTTCTTCCTGAAAACCCCAATGTTTCCGTTGATGTTGGTATGAATCAATGTTGGTGCGCTCAGTCACTAACTCTAAAGGGATATGAAGGTCGTATTCATATCAGTGGTGGTTACGGAATTATGGGTTGCGGTTTACCTTACGCTATAGGATCATGCATTGCCGAAGGCAAAAAAACGGTTTACTGTATCGCGGGTGATGGTGGTTTCCAAATGAACATCCAAGAACTTGAAACAGTGAAGAGAGAAAATCTGCCTATCAAGATTTTCATTCTTAACAACAAGGTTCTTGGCAAGATTAGCGAAACGCAGCATTTTAATCATTCGGATAGATTTGCTGCAACAGCTGTAAGCGGAGGATATACCGTTCCAAAGTTTGAAAAGATTGCAGAAGCGTATGGTATTCGAGCTGTGACACTTTCTTCGTACAATGAACTTGATTGTTATAAAGAGTGGATTGATGATGACTTACCGTGCCTTTTCGATATTTCATTGCCGGAAGAAAGTTATCTTACTCCCAAAATTAAGTTTGAGACAGGAATGATTAGTCCAAGACTTGAGGATTCAGTGTTTGTTGAGGCGAAAAATATACTGAAAGGTTAAGTTAACCATACATGGACAAGCTTAAATATATGGTTTCTAATGTTTTAGAAACCATATAAGCAATTTTCGGGCTTCGTTGTTCGAATAAATTGAAATATACATACCAATTTCGCAAATATATGGTATAATACAAAGGCAGAGCCACCTCTGCCTTTCATTCGGCACATCGAATTGAATTGAAACGGAAACGGAAGTGAGAAGATTGGCGAGACCAAAGAAGAATATAGAAACAAATACAGATGATTTTATATCACAGCTCATAGAAGCCGTAACAGACACTTATCTGAATCCCATGGAGAACACGGCAGACGAAAACGGACGGATGTATCTCAATCTGCTTGCAGAGGGATTTTCCATGACCACGATCAAAGTGCGAAAATTGCTCATATCCTCCGGCGTGTATCAGACCGATATTAGCATGAGAATTAACGAACTGTATAAAAGCGGTAAGACTATCAAAGAGATACAGAAGATCGTGGGCCTGAGTGCCGCATCGGTCAGCGGATATTTACCATACCAAAAGACCGTATATAATCTTGAAGTATCAACAGACGTAGCTAACCGTCTGCGTAAATATCGAAATCGCAAAGCGATGGTGGAAAAACTTGCTGCCGAGGTTGAGTCAGAGACGGAACACACAAAGGATTTACTGTGGGAAACCTTGATTTCATTTGAGGACTACCCGTTCAAAACGGCAAAGGGACTGCGGTTCTACTATACTGTCAAAGGCAACGAGCTTTTCATATCCCGAAAGGAAAAATTCGTTACCAGAGCAAGTGTTAATATGGCGTTTGAAACAGCGGTCAAACTACAGAGAGAGGGTTCCGAGATCGCCGGACCGAAAATGCTCGGATGCTTCGGGGCAAGCTACTTGTACCCGATTTTCATCAGAATCGGAGTGATACGTGACGGAAAGGAAAGGACATAGCTTTCGCAGAAATCAATCGCATGACACAGGATGGGGTCGGGCAATATTGTCCGGCTCCGTTTTTTTCTCATATCGCTATGTCAAATGTTCGTCCTCACCTCTTGCTGTTTTTCCATTTCGATGCAGATGTCCTCCAGACACTTTTTTGAATATCAGAAAGGTCTGACTGATGTGAAACATAAAATTAAAAAGAAATCTCGAAATAATCCAATATGCCGATATAGTCATCGCTTTCTGGGATGGCAAATCTCATGGTACTAAATTTGTAATAGATAATTGTCGACACTTGGAAAAAGAAATCAAAATCTACATTAGTCGTTAACAAACGAACCTTTCATGCGGATTTGCATACACTGGCAGTAACCCAAAACGGAAAGGAGAACCGCCATGCAAATCGACCGCAACGCTCTGAACCGCATCCTCAGCATGAACGACGAACAACTGGGGGCGCTCATCACCCAAATTGCCGCGCAGACGGGCATTGACCCCGCCGCACTCGGTCTGAATCCGCAGAACATAGCAGGTGTCCGCGCGGCGCTCTCGGGAGCCACCGAAGATGACATCCAAAAACTCGACGCGCTTTATGCCGACTACCGTCGCAACCGTCGGCAACAGCGCTGACACGGAGGCACAACATGGAAAACGAGAACCCGAACGTCAAACCGCCGGAATCGGGGCAGTCCCCGCCGAATCCCGCTGACGGACTCGGCGCGGTCCTTTCCAACCCCGAACTGATGGCGAAACTGCCGCAGGTCATGGCAATGCTCCGTCCCATGATGGAGCAGGCTTCCGCCGCACAATCCGCGCAGACCGACAGCGGGGCCGCGGCAACTGCCGCGACATCGTCCGCATTGTCGGTCTCCCCGCAGAAGAAGCCGACGGACAACCGCTCCGCCCTGCTTCTGGCGCTCAAACCGTTCCTGTCCGAGGACCGCCGCAACGCCGTTGACGCGATGCTCCGACTTTCCGCGCTCGGCGACGTCCTGCGTCGGCTGTAACACGGGAAAGGAGGGACCCTGATGTATTCCAGATACCCCGACCGTCTTCCCGAGCATTACAGCGGCTGTGCGTTCCGACAAGGGCGTGAGGACCGCCCGCCCATCTCCGTGCCGTTTTCGGAAATGCCGTCCGCGCCACCGCCTCCACCCCCTCCCCCTCCGTCTTGTCCGCCCCCTCCGCCGCCCAAACCGCAGGAAAAGCCGTCCTGTGATTTATTCGGCGGCGTGCTTCCTGCCCTGCCCGGGGGACTGGAGGGAGACGAACTGTTATTGGTGGGGCTGATTCTGCTTCTGGCGCGTTCCGGTGAGGGAGCAGACATCCTCCCGTGGCTCGCACTTCTCTTATTCTGCAAATAAAGACTTGCAAACGGGGGAAAACTGTAGTATAATAGAGGATGGAAAAACAAGGACAACACCGCGCAATTCCAATGATACGATTGCGCGGTATCGCCCTAAAAGGAGTGCATACATGAAGTTAACCCCTTACCGTGTGGAATGCGCAAAACTGAAAAAGGAACTTCGCGTGGCAGTACTGGCGGACATCCATGCGGATTTCGGCAAACCGATTCTCCCGCTCCTGCGGGAGGCGGCACCCGACCTCATTCTCATCCCCGGGGACCTGACCGAACGGAGGGAGATTCTCGCGGGCGGTGCGGCATCCCTGCAATTTCTTGCGCAGTGTCGGGAACTTGCCCCTGTTGTTTACGCTTCCGGAAATCACGAAGTCGGGTGCTTTCAGCACGGGAATCCCGACCGCCGTTCCTCTCCCCTGCCGCTCCCCGACGGTTATCGCCGCGCGTTGGAATCGCTCGGGGTGTTGTCAGTGGAAAACGAATGCCGCGAACTGGACGGAATTCTGTTCTGCGGTTTGGGGACCGGCATTTGCGAAAACAAGAACGAGCCCGACCCCGCCGTGCTGGATTCGTTCCGTCGTCTCCCCTCCGACCGCCTGAAAATTCTGCTCTCCCACCATCCCGAGTATTTCCCGCGCTACCTGCGGGACCTCGGCATGGACCTGATTGTTTGCGGACACGCTCACGGCGGTCAATGGCGTTTCTTCGGGCGCGGCGTTTACGCCCCCGGGCAGGGGTTATTCCCCCGCTACACCTCGGGGTTACACGATGGCGTTTGTGTCATCAGCCGCGGCATCTCCGGTTGCACCAAAATCCCCCGCATTTTCAACAGTCCCGAAATTCCGTTGATTCTATTCGGAGGATAAAGAAGACCTTGGGCGTCGCCCAAACCCACTTAGGAAACTTCTTGAAAGAAGTTTCCTAAGAACTTTCAAGAACTTTAACCAAGGGGGATTTTACCCCTATGTTTTTGTGGTGCTGATTTTGT